>DASZBP010000114.1:0-3347 GCA_035943915.1 Gaiellaceae bacterium
TCCCACTGGTGGTGCTGATCGCCTACCAGATGATGTTTGCGATCATCACGCCCGCGCTGATCACAGGCGCGTTCACGAACCGCGTCACCTTCAAGGCGTACCTCGTGTTCCTGATCGTGTGGCAGCTGTTCGTCTACTACCCCTTCGTCCACATGATCTGGGGCGGCGGCCTGCTCGCGCACTGGGGCGTCCGCGACTTCGCGGGCGGCATCGTAGTGCACGCGACGGCGGGGTGGGCGGCCCTTGCCTCGGTCATCTACGTCGGGAGGCGCAAGTTCGTCGATGCGCCGCACAACATCCCGTTCATCGCGCTCGGCACCGGCCTGCTGTGGTTCGGCTGGTACGGGTTCAACGCGGGCAGCGAGCTGAAGGTCGACCACATCACCGCCCTCGCATTTCTCAACACCGACATCGCTGCGTCGTTCGCGGCGGTCACCTGGCTGTTCATCGAGTGGTGGAGCTCGAAGAAGCCGCACTTCGTCGGGTTGCTGACCGGTGCGGTCGCCGGGCTCGCGACGATCACGCCGGCGGCGGGCTACGTCCCGATCTACGCCTCGGTCGTCATCGGCATCGTTTCCGGCGGCGTCTGTTATCTCGCGGTGCAGCTGAAGAACCGCTTCAAGTGGGACGACGCCCTCGACGTCTGGGGCGTGCACGGGATGGGCGGCTTGCTCGGCATCGTCTTGCTCGGCGTGTTCGCGGACACCGCCATTAACCCGACAGGCGGCCAGGGTCTCGTCCGCGGCGCGTGGTCGTTCTTCGGGAAGCAGATTGCGGCAGGGCTCGGCGCGTCGGTGTACGCGTTCGGCTTCACCTACGTCGCGCTGGCCGCGATCAACAAGCTGACCCGGGTTCGCGTCGGCGAGGAGGCCGAGCAGGGGCTCGACGAGGCGATGCACGGCGAGAACGCCTACGGGCTCGACGCCGGGAGCGCCGTCCCGGCGCTGTAGATCAGGGCCGCCGCCAGCAGGGCCCCGCCGACGACGTCGGTCGGGACGTGGTCGCCGATCGCCACGAGGGCCATTGCGACCCCGACCGCCCAGGCGAGTGCGGGCCACTTCGCGCGCCGCCACACCCAGGCGACGACCGCGGCCGTGACGAACGCCCGGACGGTATGGCCGCTCGGGAACGAGTCCGAGAAGCCGGGCTCGCCGACCGACGGCCGGCTGACGACGAGCTTGCCGAGGAGCTCGATGACGTTCGCCGCGACCCAGAGGCCCAGGGGGATCACGCTCCGGAGCCGCCAAGTGCAGATCAGCACGATCAGGCCCGAGATGAACGGCGAGGCGGGGTACGTCCAGAGCGCGACCAGCGTCCCGCCGAGCGTGGATTCGGTCTGCGGCTTGAAGACCGACCCGACCTGGATCAGCCGGTGGTGGCCGAAATGCCCCCACGGCATCAGGTGGCCGACGGCGTAGCGGTCGAGCCAGGTGAACGCCCCCGCCCAGACCAGGGCGGTAAGCGCTACAAACGCCGCCGCGCACAGCGAGGCTCGCCGATTCACCCGGCGAGCGTCCGTTCAGGGTCGCCGAAGAACGCGCCGTTGGGAGGAGACGCGACCGAAGGTCGTGTCGAAAGTCTCAACCGCGCAGAAATCTGCTCAGTGACTGTGGCCGCAGCCGCCGCAGCCGTCATCCGCGGGCGCTTCGCCCTCGGCGACCTGGAAGCTGTGGCCGCACCCGCACGCCGAGGTGGCGTTCGGGTTGTCGATCTTGAAGCCGGACTCGGCCAGGCCCTCGAGGAAGTCGATCGTCGAGCCCTGCAGATACGGGGCGCTGAACGGGTCGACGACCACCTTGACGCCGTGGAAGTCGAGCTCGTGGTCGCCCGCCTGGGCGCCGCGATCGAAGCCGAGCGCGTATTCGAAGCCGCTGCAGCCGCCGCCCTGGATGGCGACGCGAAGCACCTCGGCCTCGCCGGCCGGCTCGGACGCCATCAGCCCGCGGACCTTCTCGGCCGCGCGCTCGGTGAGCGTCACCAGAGTGCTCTCGGACTGTTCGACCGTTGCCATCGCAAGCAGTGTACCCAGCGCCCCCGCGGTCGGAACTTCGTGACACGTGCAACGCGCATCACTCCACGCGATCTGGTTGAGTTCGTGCCACCCGCTCGGATCTTGGTAGCTTCCCGCGCGGGTAGCTGAGGAGGAGCGTTTGTTCAACGATTGGCTGGCGTTCGCGATTTACGGGCTCTTCGCCCTCGCGATCCCGGCGACGATGATGGTCGGCAGCTTCGTGTTCGCGACACGGCCGTCTCACCGTACGCGCGCACGGACGCTCCCGTTCGAGTCCGGCGTGTCGCAAGGCCCGCCGAAGAGACAGCGGTTCACCGTCAGCTTCTACTTGACGGCGATGCTCTTCATCCTCTTCGACATCGAGATCGTCTTTCTCTATCCGCTCGCGGTGATCCTCCACCTGCTGAGCTGGTTCGGCTTCTTCGAGTTCCTGACGTTCCTGATCATCCTGCTCGTGGCCTACGTCTACATCTGGCGGAAGGGAGCGCTCGAATGGCGCTAGACAAGCCGCTTCGCGATCTCGGCCTCAACTCCGAGCGCCTGCTGATGCCGACGAAGGCGTCAAAGTTCGAGGACGAGGTGCGCGACCTGGAGCAGAAGGTCGGGCTGACGACACTGGCCAAGGCCGTCGCCTGGGCGCAGACGAACTCGATGTGGCCGGACACGTTCGGCCTGGCGTGCTGCGCGATCGAGATGATGTCGATAGTCGCGAGCCGCTACGACATCGCCCGCTTCGGGATGGAGCCGTTCCGCGGCTCGCCGCGCCAGGCCGACCTGCTGATCGTGTCCGGCCGCGTCTCCAACAAGATGGCGGCGCCGCTCCGCCAGATCTACGACCAGATGCTCGAGCCGAAGTGGGTGATCGCGATGGGCGCCTGCGCGAGCTCCGGCGGCATGTTCAACAACTACGCGATCGTGCAGTCGGTTGACAAGATCGTCCCCGTCGACATGTACGTGCCCGGCTGCCCGCCGCGGCCGGAGCAGCTGATGGAAGGGATCATCCGGCTGCACGAGGCCGTTCGCGCCGGCGTGCCGCCCGCCTACGAGCTGCGGAGCGTCGCGTCGTGAGCCTGACCGAGACTCCCGGCCTCGTCGAAGTGAAGGACGCCGTCGGCGAGACGACGATCGTGGTTGCGCCGGAGCAGCTCGTCGCAGCGGCGACGCACCTGCGCGACGCCGAGGGCTTCAACTTCCTCTCCGACATCACCGCGGTCGACTACCTCGGGTGGGGCAGCGAAGGCGTGTCCGGCTACATCGGCACCGCATCGGGCCGCAACATCAACACGCCGATGACGCAGGGGTACGGCGCGACGCCGGCGCCGAAGCCGAAGCGCTT
>DASZBP010000115.1:0-1542 GCA_035943915.1 Gaiellaceae bacterium
CGACGCCGAGACCGCCGACGATGCCGCACAGCGGATCGCCCGTCTCCGCCGGCTGGCCGAGGAAGAGCCCGACATCCCGTCGAGCGTGTTCGGCACGCTGGCGGTCGCAGCCGCGAACGCGAACGAGCCGGCGGACGTAGTCGCGCGGCTCGCGCTCCGCGCACTGGACGGAGCGCCGAAGCTGCTGCCGGAGGCGGTCGACCGGCCTCCGTTCTTCTACCACGCCTGCAACGCGCTCGCGTTCGCGGAACGCTACGAGGAGGCTCTGTCACGGTTCGGCGAAGCGCTGGCGGACGCCCGCCGGCTTGGTTCCCTGCCGCACGTGCTCGGGCTCTCGTGCTACCGCGCCCTGCATCATCTGCGCATCGGCAACCTCGCCGACGCCGAGGCCGACGCACGCGTGGCGCTCGAGACCGGACCCCGCCTGCCCGGCCTGCACGCCGCCGTCGCCCTCGCCGCCCTGCTCGAGACGCTCGCCGAGCGCGGGGAATCCGAGGCGGCCGAGGCGGCCGACGAACGCTACCGTCTCGCCGAGCAGTTCCCGACGACGATGCAGGCAGGATGGCTGATCGCGGCCCGCGGCCGGCTTCGGCTGGCCGAGCGCCGCCCGGCGGCGGCCCTCGACGACCTGCTCGCCGCCGGCGACCTCTTCGCTCGTCTGCGTATCTCTACCCCGTCCATCGCGCCGTGGCGCTCCGACGCCGCGCTCGCCCAACTTGCGCTCGGCGCACACACCGAAGCCAGAGCACTCGCAGCCGAAGAGGTCACGCTCGCCCAGGCCTGCAAAGGCCCGCGCACGCTCGGGGTAGCGCTGCGGGCGGCCGGCCTCACCGACGGCGGAAGGCGTGGCATCGAGCTGCTCCGCCAGGCGGTACGCGTGCTCGAGGGCTCCGGCGCGCGACTGGAACACGCCCGCGCCATGGCCGACCTGGGGGCTGCCCTCCGGCGCGCGGGACAACGAGCAGAGAGCCGCGAAGTCCTCCAGGTTGCACTCGACCTCGCCCACCGCCGCGGGGCAATCGCGCTGACGGAGCGAACCCGCACCGAACTCGTCGCCGCCGGCGGGCGACCCCGGCGGCTCGTCCTCAGCGGGCTCGACTCACTGACGCCCAGTGAACGCCGCGTCGCCCAGCTCGCCGCCGACGGTCTGTCCAACCGCGAGATCGCCCAGAACCTGTTCATCACCGCCCGGACCGTCGAAGGGCACCTCACCCACGCCTACCAGAAGCTCGCGATCACCTCCCGCGAGCAGCTCCCAGCCGCCCTCGCGCCCCCCAGCGGCACGGCCACTGCCCCCGCCCCAACAGCCCGCTGAGTCAGCTGAGCACAGGAGATGGCGCACGAGAATGGATGATCTGCGTACTCGACCTGAGCGCTCCAGCGGGGTTGCTTCGCGCGCGAAATCGGCGATCTGTCCTCGTACCGCCTCTGAGCGCATGTGCGACATGCTCACGGCGGGTTAGCAAGCCGGGCAGCATGCGTCATCGGGCGTAAGGGAAATCTGAGACGGGGAGCAGCATGGTGAGCAGCGGGATCAGCGTG
>DASZBP010000116.1:0-8988 GCA_035943915.1 Gaiellaceae bacterium
CGCGCCGCTCGCATGTCATCCGCGCGCGCTCGTACGGCAGGCGATAGAGGCGCTTCGCCGCCTCGACGAACCACCGGCTCGACGCGTCGAGCGTGAAGAACCAGACGCCGGGCTTCCCGTCGACGGTCACGTACGTGCGCGCGTTCAGCTCCGGCGTCGCCGACAGCCGGGGCACAGGAGGCAGGCCGCGCATGCGCATGTCAGTGATCCGGAACGGGACGAGCCCGAGCCACGCGGTGCCGTCGTACGTGTCGAGCGGCAGCTCCGGCGGCAGCAGGCGCCGCAGCGCTTCCGGGTCGACGGGCCAGTGCAGGAACGCGAGGTCGACCCACGTCTGCGCCTGCGCCCACGGGCCGGCCGGCAGCGGCCACGCGCGATGCGACGCGGAGTCGACCGTTCGCGCTTGGCGAACGGAGGCATCGAGCGCGCTTCTCACGCCGACGCCTCTAGAGGTTGCCGCGGAGCGCCTGCTCGCGCTCGATCGCTTCGAAGAGCGCCTTGAAGTTGCCTTCGCCGAACGTGGTCGCGCCGTGGCGCTCGATCACCTCGAAGAAGACAGTCGGCCGGTCCTGCGCGGTCTTCGTGAAGATCTGCAGCAGGTAGCCGTCGTCGTCGCGGTCGACGAGGATCTTGTGGCGCTGCAGCACTTCGTAGTCCTCGGCAATCTCGCCGACGCGAATCGGCGCCTCTTCGTAGTACGAGTCGGGCGTGTCGAGAAACGGGAAGCCACGATCCTTCATCGCACCGACGGTGCCGACGATGTCGTTGCTCGCAAGCGCGATGTGCTGCGCGCCGGGGCCGCCGTAGAACTCGACGTACTCCTCGATCTGGCTCTTCCGCTTGCCCTCGGCGGGCTCGTTGATCGGGAACTTGATCTTCCCCGAGCCGTCCGCCATGACCTTCGACATCAGCGCCGAGTACTCGGTCAGGATCTGGTCATCGCCGAAATGGATGATGTTCGTCATCCCGAAGACGCGCTCGTAGAACTCGACCCAGTAGTTCATCTTCCCGAGCTCCACGTTGCCGACGACGTGGTCGATGTTCGTGAGGCCGACCCCTTGCTGCGCGTGGCCGTTCGCGGAAACCGACACGTAGCCGGGTAGGAACGGCCCCGCGTAGTCAGCGCGGCTGACGAACGAGTGAATCGTGTCGCCGTACGTCGCGATCGCGGCACGCTCGATGCTGCCGAACTGATCCTCGTCGCGCTGCGGCTCGGTGACGCCGCGCGCGCCGCGGTCGACCGCCTGGCGGTACGCCTCTGCGGCGTCCGGAACGGTGAGCGCGATGTCGCGCACGCCGTCGCCGTGCTTCGCATGGTGCCGCGTGATGTCGTGATCCTCGCGCAGTGCAGACGTCACGACGAAGCGGATCTCGCCCTGCTCGAGCACGTACGAGGCGCGGTCACGCACGCCTGTCTCGGGGCCGGCGTACGCGGTGCGCGTGAAGCCCATCGCGTGCTCGTAGTAGTACGCCGCCTGCTTCGCGTTACCGACCCACAGCTCGATGTGATCCCAGCCGTCGAGGGGCATGAAGTCTTCGCTCATGGGAGGGATCCTAGAGGGCTGGGCCGGTCGCCGAGTGGCCTTGGGGATGCCACAGACCAAGCAAATCCTGCGATCCGGGCGCCGCGCATAGCGGTTAGTCGCCTACGGAAACCAGTGGCCGCCGCCTCACGCGTTCCAGGACGATGCCGGCGAAGATCAGCACGCCGCCGAGAATCTCCCAGAGGTTCAGTCCTTCCCCGAGCAGGATCAGCGCGAACAGAACGCCGAAGAACGGCTGCAGGTTGGAGAAGAGCGACGCGCGGGACGGGCCGACGCGGTCGATCGCCGTGAACCAGAGGATGTTCGTCAGGAACAGCGGGCCGACGACGGCGTAGGCGAACCCGATCCAGGTCAGCGTCCCGAAGTGAAAGCCCTGGTGCACGGTCTGCGGCGCGCCGGTCAGCGCGAGCGGGATCCACCCGAGCGCGAGCACGAGCGACGAGATGCGGAACGGCGAGTAGCGCCGGAGGAGCGGTGCGATCGCCATCGAGTACCCGGCCCAGAGAACCGCCGTCAGCAGGGCGAGCAGCACACCGATCCCGCGCCCGGAGAAGCCGCCGTTGCCGGAGGCGACGAGGCTGACGCCGGCGAACGAGAGCACCGTCGCCAGCCAGAAGCTGCGCTGCACGCGCTCGAAGCCGATCGACGTCGCGATGATCGCGACCCAGATCGGCGTCGTGCCCAGCAGCAGCGCGGCCGTGGAGGCGGTCGACTTGTCGACGCCGTAGACGAAGCAGAGCTGGTTGGCGTAGATCAGCACCGCCGCAAGCGCCACGAGCTTGAGATCCGAGCGGGCGATCCGGAACGAGCGCTCCCGCCAGTAGGTGAAGCCGAAGAAGAGCGCGGTCGCCGCCCCGTAGCGGATGGTCGCGTAGGAGAGCGGCTTGAAGCCGTGGTCGAGCACGTACTTCGTGACGGTCACGTTCAGCGCCCAGAGCAGCACCGTGCCCAGCAGCATCAGATCGACGGGGCTCAACCGGCGCACGACCGGAACCTATCCGTAGACTTCCCGCCCGAGATGCGCGAGCCCGCCGAGCCCACCCGCGACGACGTCGACGCCCTGGTCGGGCCGGCGACGCCGCACTTCGCGTTCCAGATCCGCGCCCGCGTGCGGGAGCTCGTTCGCGGCCTGCCCGAGTCGCACGAGGTGCGCCGCTACGCCGCCGAGAAGATGGACCTGCTCGACCGCCTCGCGACCGCTTCGTCGAAGGCCGAGCAGGGCCCGCGCGAGCCCGAGTCGCGCCCGGGCTGGGCGGAGATCCCGTCGTCGGCGCCCGCCGACGCGCCGCTTCCTCGGTGAACATCTTCATCTCGGGAGGTACGCGGGGCATCGGCCGTGCGATCGCGCTGCGCTTCGCGCGCGACGGCGCCAAGCGCGTGGCGATCGGGTACATGCGCAACGACACCGCCGCGAACGAGACGGCAGAAGAGCTGCGCGCGCTCGGCGCCGAGCCGTTGCTCGTACGCGGCAACATCACGTCTTCGCGCGTGCTCGACGAGGTGGCGGCACTCGGCCCACTCGACGTGCTCGTCCACAACGCTGCGACCGGCGTCATTCGCCCGGCTCTCGAGACCGACGACAAGCACTGGGACTGGACGATCAACGCGAACGCGCGAGCGCTGCTCTCGCTGGCCCGCGTCGCGGCGCCGCAGATGCCGGCGGGATCGTCGATCGTCGCGATCTCGTCGCTCGGCGCCCAGCGCGTGCTCGAGAACTACATCCTCGTCGGCACGTCGAAGGCAGCGCTCGAATCGCTCGTGCGCTATCTCGGCGTCGAGCTGGCGCCGAACATCCGCGTGAACGCCGTGTCGGGCGGTGTCGTCGAGACGGGCGCGCTCGAGCACTTCCCCAATAAGGAAGAGATGCTCGCGGCCGGTGCAGCGAACCCCGTCGGCCGGCTCGTCACGCCCGAGGACATCGCCGGCGCCGTCGCATTCCTGTGCGGGCCGGACGCCGACATGATCCGCGGCCAGACGATCGTCGTCGACGGCGGCTTCTCGCTCCAGGTCTGACATCCACTTCGCCAGCTGCTGACCGCACACGCTGGCAAGGTTCCGGCACCTTGCCGCGTCTAGCCTGCTTCTTCCTGTTGCTGTTCGCGTGCATGGCGCCCGTTGCCTCGGCCGGTGACTGGTCGCGCTACGGCGGCGATGCGCAAGTGACGAACAACGTGCCGAACGACGTCGGCCACGCGGTCGGGATCGACGCGGCGCACGCGGACGCGCTGCAGCAGAAGTGGCGCCGCGACCTCGACGGAGCGATCGTCGCCTCCCCGCTCTACCTCGACGGGACGGAGGGCTACCGCGCGACCGTGTATGTCGCGACCGAGGCGGGCTCGGTCTACGCGCTTCGCGCACGCGACGGCACGGTGATCTGGCAGCGCACCTTCCCGACCTACGTGAGCCCCGACCCGGACTGCGGCAACTACGGCGTGTCGTCGACGGGCGTGATCGACCGCGCGCGTGGCGTGATCTACATCGCAGCAGCCGACGGGACGTTGCACGCGCTCGACCTCGTCACCGGCGCCGACGCGGCGGGCTGGCCGGTGCAGCTGCCGGTCGACACGCTCACCGCGTACGTCTGGGGCGGTCTGACGCTCGTGGGCAGCACGCTGTACGTCCCGGTCGCGAGCTTCTGCGACGACCCTTCGCCGACGACCGGCCTGTACCCCACGGGTGGGATCACCGCGATCGACGTCGGCAAGCCCGCGGTCAGCGGGGCGTTCGCCGTGTCGCCGCCCGGGACGCTCGGCGGGATCTGGGGCTGGGGCGGCGCATCCGTCGACCCGCTCACCGGCGATCTCTGGGTCGCGACAGGCAACTCGGAGCCGCTCGGCGACGGCGAGGCCCAGGGCTACGCAGAGGCGGTCGTGCAGCTCGACCCGTCGCTCGGCGTCGTCGCGTCCAATCGCCCGGGAGGCATCCCCGACGCGGCGCTCGACACGGACTTCGGATCGACGCCGCTGCTCTTCCAGCCGGACGGCTGCCCGCCGCTCGCAGCAGCGCACAACAAGAACGGTGAGCTCTACGTCTGGAACCGGCAGAACCTCGGTGGCGGCCCGATCTGGAGCAAAGAGATCGGCCCCGACGACCTGGCGACGCCGTTCACAGGCGAGCCGAGCTGGTCGCCCGAGCTACAGGAGCTGATCGTCGCGAACGCGCGCGTCTACGACCAGGCGGTGCCGAGTGGAGTCGCGCACTTCTCTGCGGCCGTGGCGTTCACGATCGGCGCGGGCTGCACGTTTCCGGATGCGCCGTCCTGGATCAGCGACGTCGGCCAGGGAACGAAGCCCCCGGCACTCATCGTCGGCGACGTCGCGTTCGTCTCCGGCGGCGACGCGAGCGTCTTCACCGAGCTGAACGCGGCGACCGGGGCCGTGCTGCGCGCGTTCTTCCTCGAGAGCAACCTCTACGCAGGCTCGATTCTCGCCGGGAACGAGATCGTCGCCGGCAACGTCGGCGGGACGGTGTTCGCGCTCGCGCCGAAGCTCCCGCCGCGTCCGAAGGGCGCGCGGCAGCTGCACGTGCGCCACATCCCGTCGATCTTCGACTAGAGGCCGCTCACAGCGCGAGGCCCATGTCGATCGAGTCCCACAGCTCGCCGCTCTGCCTGCGGTAGTGCTTGACGCGACGGCCCTCTTCGACGAAGCCGAACTTCTTGTACAGCGCGATGCCCGCCGCGTTGTGTGCGAAGACGCCGAGACTCAGCTTGTGGATGCCGTCGCGTGCGCGCGCCCACTCCACCGCCGCTGCGAGCAGTGCAGTTCCGACGCCGCGCCCGCGCCACTCGCGCGCGACCGCCATGCCGATGTCGGCATAGCCGTGCCGCGACGGCTGCACGTTGATCATCCCGACCACTTTGCCGTCGCCGACCGCGACGAAGCTGCCTTCGAGGGCGAACGACGCTGCGCGCGAATCGACGTCGACCGGCGGCTCCGTGCCGATCCCGTCGCGCTCCTCGGCGACCGCCGCAAAGAGCTGCGCCATCGGCATCCGGTCCTCGTCACGCGCGGCGCGAACCGTCACGGCTTCCAGCGCCACGGTGTCGTGACGGTGAGCGCAGTGAACCCCAGGCGCTCGAGGATCGGCCGGCTGTCCTCGGATGCGTCGACCTGCACGAGCTCGTAGCCCTCCCCAAGAGCGACGTTCGCGCGGTGACGCACCGTCGCCCGGTAAACGCCGCGGCGCCGCCAGTCCGCGCGTGTCGCACCGCCCCAGAGCGATGCCCAGCGCGTGCCGCGCACGAGGCGGATCCACGCTGCACACACGATCTCACCGGACGCCTCGACGACGAAGAACCGCATCAGCGAGGGATCCGCTGCGTGCTCGGCCTCGAGCGCGTTCGCGAGCCAGGCGCGGTCGTCCCCGTCCTGCCAAACGTCCGCTTCGTGCTTGGCGATCCGGTCGAGATCGGCGCGCGCCGTGATCTCCCGTAGCGTCACGCCCTCGGGCAGCTCGACGTCACCTGCGATTGCCGCGAGCGGCGCGGCGACGACGGTCTCCGTCTCTTCCGGCTCGAATCCCGCAGCACGCAGGTGGTCGGCGAGGTCGGCAGGCTCGTCGTGGCTGAATGCCTTCCATTCGAACGCCTGACCGCGCTCGCGGAAGTACACGACCTGCCGCGCGATCAGCGCGTCGAGATCGTCGCCGTCGAGGCCACCGAGGTCGCGATAGTCGACGAAGCCGCCCCACGAGAGACTGGAGATGCGGAGAAGCGGACCGTCCCAGTCCGAGATGCCGCCGGCAGGCATCAATGTGAACTCACGGCCGCGAAGGTCCCAGTCGTAGCGTTCGAGCACGCTCAGACTGTAAGCACGAAACGGTCGCGGCCATCGCTCTTCGCGCGATAGAGCGCCGCGTCCGCGCGCGCGACGACGTCGCTGAGCGACTCGTCGCCGTCCCACGTTGCAATCCCGGCCGAGAACGTGACTTCCCTCGGCGTGACACCGCGAAGACGCTCGACGACGACCTCTGCCGCGTCAGGCCCGGCCTCCGGGAGGATGACGCCGAACTCCTCTCCACCGAGCCGCGCGAGCAGGGCCTCCGGGCGAAGCGCGGCAGCCCACAGCTCGGTGACGCGGCGGAGCAGATCGTCGCCGGCCGGATGACCGAACGTGTCGTTGAACGTCTTGAAGTGATCGAGGTCGATCATGCAGATGCTCAGCTCGCCGCCGGACCGCGACGAACGCGCCTGCTCGACGCCGAGGCGCTCGTCGAAACTGCGCCGGTTGGCACCGCCGGTGAGGTCGTCGATGTGCGCGAGCGACTCGGCCTGCAGGCGGTTCTCACGCTCGCGCGACAGCAGCCACAGCACGACGGTGAACGGCAGCAGTGCGAGAAACGCGAAGCCACCCTCGGCCGCGGCGAGCATGCCGACGGGAGTGAGCAGAACATCGAAGCCGTACACCGTCGCGAGCACACCGGCGAGCGGGCGCAAGTCGGTGTTGTTCACGACGCGCTCGTAGATCCCGGCGGGCACGAGGTCGGCGAGGCTCTGCACGAGCACGGCGAACGTGTAAAGCGGCCAGCTGTGCCACGCGAACGACTTCTCGCCCGTTGCCATCAGCAGCAGCACGGGTGGGATCGTGTACCACGACGTGCCGAACGCATTGGGGCAAAGCGTCGGCTTCTGCCCGGTGAGCGCGAGGACTCCGGTGCCGATCACCGAGCCGATGCACACCGCGAGCGGGATCAGGTTCAGCGGCATCAGGAAGAGCAGCGGCACGAACACGAGCTGCCCGGCGACCGCCGAGCCGGCGCCAACGCGGTACTCGAGCCGGATGACCACGCAGAACGTGACGAGCGCGATGACGTCGACCGCGGTGAAGTGCCGCGGCGAGTGCCCGAACACGGCAAGGCCGATTGCGATCGCGAGGTAGGGGACCGACGAGATCGCGGTACCGATCAGGTGCCGCCGGTGGAGCCGCATGGCTCAATTATCGGCCTGCGCAGGTGTTTACAGTAGGCCGATGGACCTATTCGAAGCGGTGCGCGAGTCCCACCAGCAGCACCTCGTTCCAGGGGTTGCGGTCGGGGTGCTGCAGGACGGCGAGGAGCGCCACGAGGGCTTCGGCGTGACGAGCGTCGACAACCCGCTCGAGGTCACGCCCGACACGCTCTTCCAGATCGGGTCGGTGAGCAAGACGTTTACCGGCACCGTCGCGATGTACCTCGTCGCGGACGGCCTGCTCGATCTCGATCGTCCCGTGCGCGAGTACGTCCCCGACCTCGAGCTGCGCGACGCTGATGCAGCGGCGCGCGCGACGACGCGGCATCTCCTCTCGCACACCGGCGGCTGGGTGGGCGACTACTTCGACGACACCGGCTGGGGCGACGATGCAGTGGCGCGGTACGTCGGCCGCATGCGCACGTTGCCGCAGCAGACGCCGGTCGGCGAGCTCTGGGCGTACAACAACGCCGGCTTCGCGCTCGCGGGCCGCGTCATCGAAGTCGTCGCGGGGAAGCGCTTCGAGGACGTCGTGAAGGAGCGCATCTTCGAGCCGCTCGAGCTGACGTCGTCGACGTACTGGCCATGGGAGGTGATGACGGAGCGGTTCGCCGTCGGTCACATGTCGCACGACGGTAAGACCGAGGTCGCACGTCCGTGGCCGGTCGGGCGGTCCGCGCATCCCGCCGGCGGCATCACGTCGACGACGCGCGATCTTCTGCGCTACGCGCGTCTGCATCTCGACCCACCGCCGGAGCTCGCACCGATGCAGGAGCCGCAGGCACCGGCCGCAGGCGAAGGCGAATGGGTCGGCCTCGCGTGGTACGGCGAGGAGTCGTTCCGCACGATCCGCCACGGCGGCGGGACGAACGGACAGCTGTGCGTGCTCGTGCTGCAGCCGTCGACGGGCTACGCGCTCGCCGTGCTCACGAACGGATCGCCCGGCGGGCTGCAGGTGCTCGACGCCGCGCTCGGCGCAGCCGGGTTCAAGAAGCCGGAGCCGGAGCCCATCACCGGCGCGCCGATCGACCGCTACACCGGCGTGTACGAGGCGCCTGGGTCGCGGCTCAAGCTCTCATCCGCCGGCGAGCGGATGAAGATCGAGATCGAGCCACTCGGCGGCTTCCCGACTCCCGACTCGCCGCCGGGACCGGCACCGGCTCCGACAGAGGCGTTCTTCTTCACCGATGACCGCTGGCTCGTCGACGACGGCGCGTTCAAGGGCACGGTGGGGCACTTCATTCGCGACGACGGCGGCGACGTCGTGTGGCTGCGCGTCAGCGGCCGGCTGTATCAGAAGATGCCGGCGTAGCCGTTCAGCGCAGGCTGCCCGCCGAGATGCGCGTACAGCACGCGCGAGCCGGGCTCGATGCGACCGTCGCGCACGAGGTCGATCAGCGCGGCCATCGACTTGCCCTCGTAGACCGGGTCGGTGATGACTCCTTCCAGTCGCGCGCAGAGGCGGATCGCCTCGATCGTCTTCGCGTCCGGGATGCC
>DASZBP010000117.1:0-16190 GCA_035943915.1 Gaiellaceae bacterium
CTCGGCGCTCGGCGGCGTTGCCGGCGTCTTCGCCGGCGCCCGGCTCGCTGACTTCTAGCGCCGCAGCGCAGCACGACCGGCGTCGAGGCCGATCTGCTTCCCGGCTGCGATGTCGACCGGGAGCTCCGTCCCGCTCGGCGCAGCGGCCACAGGCCGCCGCAGGACGACGCTCGCGGCATACGCGTATGCCGCGGTCTCCGACGGATAGCCGGGTGACGCAGGTGTCGCCACGCTCCAGCGGTTCCCGTTCACCCAGCGGCCGTCGAGCCTCACCTGCGTCACCCTGCCCACGCGGCGTGTCAGCCCGGCCACGAGCGGCAGCTGGTCGTTGAACGCGAGGTAGCGGATCATGGAGATCGGCCGCGGCGCGTCGTACTCGCGCTTCGCGGCATAGACGGAGACCGCTGCGTCGTTGAGCGCGCCGTTGAGCTCGAGATCGAGCTTGATGTCGAGCGCGAGACCGAGGGAGGGGAGGCCGCGGTTCCAGTCGGCAGGTGACTTGCCGCCGCTTCGCGTGCCGGAGGCGGTCGCACGGATCCCGGCAATCGCTGCGTCCCGGTACGCCTTGCTCGACGGGTCGCCGAGCTTCGGCGGGCCGACGCGCGCCCGGATGCCATACGTCTTCACGCGGCCCCACTGCGAGTCGGTGAACGTCTGCACCCGGTCCTTGCCGAACGAGAGCGGCTGCCAGAACGTGGCGTCGTGGACGGTCGAGCCGGGCTGCGCGACGATCAGCGGCGTGTTCTGCGGCGTGAACGTCGGGTCGGCGAAGTGAAGCGCCTCGTTCGATCCGTCGTGTGCGTCGGCGCGGATCGTGGCGTCCGCGAGCGCGCTGCCGTGGCGCGGGTCGAGGCACAGCGCTTGCAGCTGCCTCGTCAACAGCGCGAATGTCCTCCCGAGGTTCTCGTTGTACGACGCTTGCCATACGAGCAGCCGATATGCGGCGTAGCTGATCGCGGCGCCCGCGCGCGGCGCGCGTGCGACGAGCGCCGAAAGGTCGTAGAGGTCGCGTGCCTGGACGGCGTCGGTCGCGTTCCCGAGCCGCAGGGACGCGACCGCTGCGTCGTTCCAGATGCGGGCGACCGAGCGTCCGCGCGTGACCGGGGTGCAACCCGGAGTCGTTGCGCGGACAGCGAGCTTGTGAAACCGAACGGTGAATACGCGGTCGGCGCGCACGCGCGGTGTGAGCGAGCCGCCGTTGACGCTCAGCCGCACCGAGCGCGCCGAGCCAAGTCCGAAATGCAGGCGCGGGTCATCCGATGACAGGTAGCTGCTTCCCGCAGTGATGGTCTTCGTGATGCGGCGCCCGCTCGGCAGCACGGCCGTGACGACGGTGCCTGGCGTCGCAGGCGTCACGGAGACGTCGAGCCAGTGCCCACTCGGCCCCGTCGGCTGCAGCAGGAGCAGCTTGCCGCCGATCGAGTTGACGGCGATCACCTCACGACCGTCGTTGAACGCATCCGCGACAGCGAGACCGCGGCCGTTCCGGCGCGGGATGCCGGTGAGCACGGGTGCGACGCCGAACTTCGACCCGGAAGCGGGTGCCAGCACACGCAGCGGCTCCGCGTCACGCGCGAGGCTTTTCACGGGGATCGCGCCGGCGGTCAGGACGAGGTCGTCGGTGCCGGTATTCGCGAGGTCGACCCACGACGCACCCCACCCGGCGAAGCCCGTGCCGAGCGCGCCGTCGACGTTCGCGCGATCGTTCGCGAAGCGGGGGCCGCGGTACGCAGCCGAGGGCTCGCCGCGCGAGTTCGTTACGAGTAGGCGGCCGTCGCCGGCCGCGATCCCCATGCCCGCAAAGGGATCTGCGACCCCGAGGTTGGTGGCACGGTCTTCGAAGCGGAAGCCGAGGCCTGCCGGATCGGCGGCGGCGCCGCCGGGCCACGGAATGTCGACGTAGAGCTGGTTGGGGTCCTCGTCGTTCGCGACGTAGAGGTCGGGCCGCCCGTCGCCGTTCACGTCCATGAACTCGGCGCCCAGGCCGTGGCGGAACGACGACGCCTCGAGCCCGGCCGCGACGCCGGCTTCGCGGAAGCGCTTGCCGCCGCCGTTGACGAACAGCACGTCGCGCACGCCTTCGAGGTTGGTCGGGAACCCGGCGACGGAGCCCGGTACGGGCTGGTTCGGGTCGGAGTAGCCGGCGGCGAACACGTCGAGCTTCCCGTCGCCGTTCACGTCGGCGATCGCGACGCCGGTGTACCAGCCGGAAGGCGCCGGCAGTGTCTGCTCGCTGAACGTGCCGTGGTCGTTCCACAGCACCTCGACGTCGGTCGTCGTCGATACGACGAGGTCGGTCCAGCCGTCGCCGTTCAGGTCGGCGGCCGCGCAACCGTCGCCTTGCACCGTGAGGCTGAAGCTGGTGCGGGAGAAGTGGCCGTGCCGGTTCTCGAACAGCTCGCTCGACGGATGCACCGTGTCGGCGCCCGCGTACGAGTTGACCGCAAAGAGGTCGAGCCAGCCGTCGTTGTTGTAGTCGATCCAGCAGACTCCGCCGCCCATCATCGCCTTCACCTCGTTCGTCACGCCGGAGCTGAACGACCCCTGCGTAAAGTCGAGCCCGACCGACGGCGCGATGTTCACGAGCCGCGTACCCTTCAGCGCGCTCGACGCGAGGGTCGGCTGCGCCCGCGGCACTGGCGGCGCGCCCGTGAGCGTCCACGTGCCGCTTTCGTTCTGCGACAGGCGGTATGTCACGCCGGCAAGGTGCGCTACGGCGGTCGGCGGTGACTGGTCGGTGCCGGGCACGAGGTGCACGTGCATGACGTCGCCCACGTGCGCGGGTTGAGTGCGGACGACACCGAACGCGATCTGCTCGGCCGTCTTCAGGTCGAGCTGGGTCTGGACGCCCGGGGACGCATCGATCTTGATCGCCGGCAGGTGACCACTCGGCAGCGCGACCGGGCCGACGTGTGCGATGCCGCTGTTCGCGAAGGCGACGGTCGCCGTGAAGATGACGGCACCGGCCGACGCGACGTAGACGACGACGCGCTGGTCGAGGCGAATCGGCAGCGCCTTTGCGGCGCACACGATTGCGAGCGAAGACAGCAGCGCGACCTTCGCGGCGAACTCGGTCGTGGTCGGCGCGATCAGCGCCGAGGCCAGGAAGCCGAGCACGATCCCGTAGAAGATCCGCGCATGCAAGTCGCGCGGCGCCGTCTTCGGGTCGGTGATCATGAAGAAGAAGAAGACAAGCACCTCGGGCGACGTCACGAGGATCCACCAGAACTGAAAGCCGTCGACCGGTCCGAGATGCCAGCGCGCGGTCATCGCGTGGCCGCCGAGCGCGAGGAAGCCGATGCCGACCGCGAACGCGGCCCAGAACGAGAGCGCGACCCGCAGCAGCTCGAGCCGCCGCAGGATCGTGAAGCCGCCGCTGACGATGATCACCAGAGCGAGCGCCATCCACCACGACATCGGCCCCCACCAGAAGTCCAGCGGCTCCACCCGTGTTCGGCCGAGCGCGAGGAACACGACGACCAGGCCGATGTTCGAGGGATTGAAGACATGCTCGCCCTTCCACCTGATGACGTACTTCGAAAGCAGCGCGCCTCCGGCCGTCGCGACGTAGATCCACCAGCCATGCGCCGTCCACCAGTCGCCGTGGCGCGTGCCGGGCACGCGCAGTACGAACGCGACCCCGTTGCCGGTCAGCAGCGCGCTCGCCGGCCACATCAGCACGTGCTGCTTCCACGCGGTGATCACGATCTCGATGACGGCGACCGTCCCGAGCGAGATCAGGATCTGCGCGATCGACAGCTTGAAGTGGAACGCGACCTGACCGAGCACCTGCAGCGAGGTGATCGTCGCCGCCAGGTGAAGCCGTGGGTCGCGGAGCTTCGGCAGCACGACGGGGTAGGTCGTGCCGCGGATCGCGACGGCAGCCATGCGGCTACCCAATGTACTGCGGTCGTAGGGGAATTACCATTGGGGCATGCAGCTGACCCGTGCCCAAGCCATCGTCGCTCACGTCGTCTCGAATGCCCCCGGCCCTGTCTCCGTCTTCGTCGCCGACGACCACGGCGAGCTCGTGGCTGCCGCCACGATGGACGGCGCCGCGCCGGACACCCGCCTGAACGCCCAGCGGAAGGCGTACACCGCAGCCCGCAGCGACGCTCCGTCGACGCGGGCGCTCGCGGAGAAGGGGGAGGACCCGGCGAGCTTCGACCCGTTCTTCACGTTCTTCCTCGGCGGCGTCGCCGTCTTTGACGGCGACCGGAAGATCGGCGCGGTGGGGGTGAGCGGGCTGCCGGGAGAGGTCGACGAGCAGCTCGTGCTCGCCGCTATCGAACAATCCGCGGGTCGCTGAACACGTCGAGCTCGTCGCGGCTCCGCGTCGAGAACTCGGTGACGATCGCACCTTCCGGTCCCGCCTGGAACCAGTGGAGCGTGTCGGGTGGGATCGTGAACTGGTCGCCGGGCTGTAGCACGACCGTCTCGCCGGCGACGTGCAACTCGACCTCGCCGGTGCGGCAGCGGAATGTCTCCTCCTTGCCCGGGTCGTCGCCGACCGGCGGGTGGCGGTGCTCCGGGCAGAGCTGGCGCGGGAGCATCACGAGCTCCTTCGCGCACACGCGATCCGTATTGACGTAGACGAGGATCGCGAGGCCGGTGCGCTCGAAATCGCCGAGGCCGAAGTCGGCGATCTCGATCGACTCGCGCTCCGCCGGCGTCAGCACGACGCCGGCGGCCTCCAGCGCCTGCGCGGCGCGCTCCTTCACTTCGACGTCGCGGACGCGTGCAGCGCCTGCAGCGCGCGCGCCTGGCCCATCGCGTCGTCGCGGCCCAGCAGCAGCTCCGCCTCGCCGCGGATCGCGTCGCTCACGTTCTCGACCTCGAGCTGGTACGAGTCCTCGCGCTCGAGCTCGATGCGCTCGACGTCGTCGCCCTTGCGCAACTCGATCACCGGCACGTTGCAGTGGTACGGGTCGTCGAGGAACAGGGAGCCTTCGCTGCCGACGATCTCGACCTCGTCGCGGTTCGTCATCGCCGTGCCGCAGTCGAAGACCGCGATCACGTCGTTCGGGAAGCGCATCGTCCCGGTGAAGACCCAGTCGGTGCCGGACGGGCCGTACCACGCCTCGCCCTGCACGCGCTCGGGCTCGCCGGCGATCCAGCGCGACCACGAGACGTTGTAACAGCCGACGTCCATCAGCGCGCCTCCCTCGACGTCGGGGCGCAGGCGGATGTTCGACTCGTCGTAGAGGCCGTAGCTGAACGTCGAGCGCACCAGCCGCAGCTCGCCGATCGCGCCGCTCTCGACGAGCTCCTTCGCCTGCTTCGTCTGGGGGTTGTGGCGGTACATGAACGCCTCGCTGAGCAGGCGGCCGGCCCTGTCGGCGGCATCCCACGCGCGGATGACGTCGTCGGGATCGCGGGTGAACGGCTTCTCGCACAGCACGTGCTTGCCCGCCTCGACGGACTTGACCGACCATTCGGTGTGCATGTTGTTCGGCAGCGAGATGTACACCGCCTCGATCTCGGGATCGGCGAGCAGCTCCTCGTACGAGCCGTAGGCGCGCGGGATCTCCCACTCGGCGGCGTAGGCGTCGGCGCGCTCCTGCGTGCGGCTCGCGACCGCGGACAGCTCGGCTTTGGTCGATGCGTGGAATCCGGGGATCACCTTCCGGTTGATGTCCGCCGTGGACAGGATCCCCCATTTGACTAGTGAAGTGGCCATGCGACTACTATCGCGCAAATGGCGGAGATCGGCATCGGGATGCTCGGCTACGCGTTCATGGGCAAGGCCCACTCGAACGCGTTCAAGAAGATCAGCTACATCACCTGGCCGCCGCCGCTCGAGCCGCGCCTGGTCGGCATCGCCGGCCGCAACACGGAGGCGGTCGAGGAGGCGGCACAGCGGTACGGGTACGCGTACGCGACCGACGACTGGCGCCGGCTCGTCGACGACCCGGCGATCGGGCTGTTCGACAACGGAGGGCCGAACTCGCTGCACGCCGAGCCGACGATCGCGGCCGCCGAGGCGGGCAAGCACGTCGTCTGCGAGAAGCCGCTCGGCCGCGACGCGGACGAGTCGCACGACATCTGGAAGCGCGTCGACGCAACGGGCGTGAAGCACCTGTGCGCGTTCAACTACCGCTTCGTGCCGGCGGTGCGGCTCGCGCGCGAGTTGATCGACGGGGGTGAGCTGGGGGAGATCCGCCACTTTCGCGGGCGGTACCTGCAGGACTGGGGCGACGATCCGTCGCTCGACACGTGGCGCTTCGATCCCGATGCGGCGGGGTCGGGTGCGCTCGGCGACCTGATGGCGCACGTCGTCGACCTCGCGCGGTTCCTGAACGGCGAGGTCGACTCGGTCGCAGGCTTCACGCACACGTTCATCCCGGGCCGGCGCGTCGACGACGCAGCCGAGGCTGTGGTCGAGTTCGCGAACGGCTCCGTCGGCACGCTCGAGGCGACGCGCTTCGCGCACGGCCGCCGTAACGCGTTCCAGTGGGAGATCAACGGGACGAAAGGGTCGCTCGCGTTCGACATGGAGCGGCTCAACGAGCTCGAGGTGTTCCGCGCCGACGGCGATCGCGCGCGCGGGTTCAAGCGGGTGCTCGTCTCGGAGACGACGCATCCGTTCTGGGAGCACTGGTGGCCGCCCGGTCACATCGTCGGCTGGGGCGACACGTTCGTGCACGAGCTGCATCACATGCTCAAGTGCATTGCCGACGACGAGGATGTCGCGCCGTACGGCGCGACGTTCGAAGACGGATATCGCGCCGCCGAGGTGTGCGACGCGATCGTCCGCAGCGGCGACACCGGCGCGCGCGAGCGCATTGCGTACCGCAGCTAGGGAGGCGCGGGGTCTGCGAAGTGCCTGACCCCGCGGGTTCGAATCTCGGTGCCGAAAAAGCGTACAGAAGTGTGAAACGTGGCTGCTGAGCAGGGGCGTTCGGCGTCACGCTTCTGTTTCTACTCTGACCCCGGCGCGCGGCTGCACAGCGTTTCTCGGGGTCAGACACGGGCCTGACCCCGTCCACTACGGTTCATGGATGGGCGAAGAGCATGCGTGGAACGCTGCTGCGGAGGTGTGGGTCGACGAGGTTCGTCGTGGAGATCGCGGGCCTGTGCACTTGCACGACGACGTATTGCGCGAGTTGCTGCCGCCGCCGCGCGGGCTCACGGTCGACGCGGGGTCGGGCGAGGGACGCTGGACGCGCGAGCTGCGCGAGCGCGGCCACGACGTCCTCGGCGTCGACCGCTCCGAGAAGCTCGTCGAGCTGGCACGCGAGGCGGACCCGGACGGACGCTACGAGATCGGCGCACTCGAGCAACTGCCGCTCGCCGATTCGTCGGCGGCGCTCGTCCTCACGGTGAACGTTCTGCCGCACGTGGTCGAGCTGGAACCGGTCGTCGCCGAATTCGCGCGCGTGCTCGAGCCCGGCGGCGTGCTGCTGATCGGGACGATCCACCCGGTGATGGAGGCGAGCACGTTCGACGAAGAGACCGAGGAGTTCCGCATGCGGTCGTACTTCGCAGCGGAGGAGCACGCGGTGCCGCTCGGCCACCACCACGTCTTCCACCAACACCGCACGCTCGAGGGGTACCTGCGCCCGCTGCTCGCGGCCGGCTTCGCGTTTGACGACATCCGCGAAGTCCCCGGCCGCACCGGGAAGCTGCCGCGCTACCTCGTGTTACGCCTCACCCGTCGCTGACGACGAGCGTCGCCTTGCCGCCATGGAACGCGAACGCCTCCTCGAAGCGGTCGAGCGGCACGCGTAGCGCGACGAGTTGCTCGAGCAGACCGCGATCGGCGCGCGCGAGCGCGGCGACGCCGGCGTTCCAATCCTCGTGGTTCGCATTCACGCTCCCGAACAGCACGCGGTTCTCGAGCACTGTGTCGAGGCCGATCACGCGACCGTCGAGCTGCACCGTCCGCTCGCGCGCGTCGATCCCGAGTAGACAGACGACGCCGCTGCGCTTCAGAAAGCCGAGCCCGTTCGCCATCAGCTGCGCGTCACCGGCAGCCTCGAAGACGAGATCGAACGTGCCGTCGGGCTCCTGCGCGTAGCGCGCGCCGAGCGCGTCCGCGATCGGGCTCGACTCCTCGAGCGACACGACGGTCACCGCGAAGCCGTGCTGCCGCAGCAGCAGCGTCGTCAAGAGGCCGACTGCGCCAGCGCCGGTGACGAGCGCGCGCTTCGGCTCCCACGGCTGGCGGTTGCCGATCGCCAGCGCGTGCCGAACACCGCGCGCGCAGATCGACATCGGCTCGGCAAGCACGCCGAGGCGGCCGAGCTCACGCGGGATCGCGACGAGCTGCGCCGGATCCTCGACGACGATCTCGCGTGCGAACCCGTCGAGCTTCGTGATGCCACGCTCGATGTAGTCGCCGGTGAGACACGAGTCCGGCGCGCCTTCGGCACACGCGAGGCAGTGCCCGCACGAGCGTCGCACCGTCGCGCTCACCAGGTCGCCGCGCGAGAACCCGTGACCGTCGGCGTCGACGACGCCGAGCATCTCGTGCCCCATGACGAGACGGTCGCCCGTCGACACCCCGAACAGCCCCTCCGAGATCTCGCGGTCGGTGCCGCACACGCCCACCTCGAGGACGCGCACGCGAACGCCGTCACCCGCCGGCTCGGCGACCTCTTCCACCCGCGTCGAGTGTGCGACGCCCGGCTCGACCGTGAGCGCCTGCATCAGGCCTGTAGCGTCGCACCTTCCGATGCAGGCCCGACGAGCGCGCGGTAACGCGCGAGCACACCGCCGGGGTCCGGAAGCGCGGGCCGCTCCCACAGCGCCAAGCGCGCCGCGACGTCGGCCTCGATCTCGAGCGTGCCGGCGTCGACGTCGATCGCGATCACGTCGCCGTCCTCGACGACTGCGAGCGGCCCTCCGCGGTACGCCTCCGGCGTCACGTAGCCGACCATCAACCCGCGGGTCGCGCCCGAGAAGCGCCCGTCGGTGACGAGCGCGACGCTGTCGCCGAGACCGGCTCCGACGATCGACGCGGTCGTCGCGAGCAGCTCCCGCATCCCGGGCCCGCCGGCAGGCCCCTCGTAGCGCACGACGAGCACGTCGCCTGGCTGAACCGCGCCGCCGCGCACCGCTTCAACACACGCCTCTTCGCTCTCGAACACGCGCGCCGGGCCGCGGTGCACGCGCCTGTCCGACGCCTTCACGAGCGCCCCGCCGGGCGCGAGGTTGCCGCGGAGCGCACGCAGCGCGCCGAGCGCCTTGTACGGAGCGTCGAGCGTGAACACGACGTCGCCGTCAGGCTCGGGCGCGCCTGCGCACGCCTCCGCCAGCGTCATCCCCGTCACCGTCTGCGCATCGGTGATGTGCCCGCCGCGGATCAGCTCACGCACGACCGCGGCGGTTCCGCCGGCTCGCTGGAAGTCCTCGGCCGGGTGACGGCCGGTGGGGAAGAGGCTCGCGAGCACGGGCGTTCGCGCCGCGACGTCCGCGAGGTCGTCCAGCATCAGCGCGACGCGCGCTTCGCGCGCAATCGCGAGCAGGTGCAGGAAGCCGTTGGTCGAGCCGCCGGTCGCGGCGATCGCCGCCATCGCGTTCAAAAGCGCCTGCCGCGTGATCGGCAAGCGCTCAGCCGTCACCGCGAGCGCGCCCGCGCGCTCGGCGGCGTCGCCCTTCGCAGGATCCTCCGCGCCGATCAGCGAGTCGCCCATCACCGTCAGCCCGAGGCAGTCGACGGCCACGGCCATCGTGTTCGCGGTGAAGTGCCCGGCGCACGTGCCGATCCCGGGGCATGCGTGCCGCTCGAGCTCGTCGAGCTCCTCCGCCGACGCGGCGGGGACCGCCTCCCAGACGTCCTGGATGGTCAACACGCGGTCGCCGAGGCGCCCGGCGCGCATCGGGCCGCTGTAGAGCACGACCGCCGGCTTGTCGATCCGCGCGAGCGCCATCACGGCCGCCGGCACGGTCTTGTCGCAGCCGACGATGCAGACCAGCGCGTCGAAACCGTGCGCGTGCGCCATCAGTTCGATCGAGTCGGCGATCACCTCGCGCGAGACGAGGGACGCGCGCATGCCGGGAGTCGCCTGAGACTGGTTGTCCGACACCGCGATCGTGTTGAACGCCAGCGGGATCCCACCCGCTGCACGCACTCCGTCGGCGACGCGCGCCGACAGCTCGAGGTGGTTCATGTTGCACGGCATCGTCTGCGTCCAGCTGGACGCAATGCCCACGATCGGACGGTCGAGCTGCGACGGGTCGATGCCCATCGCGCGGAAGTGCGCACGCGCCGGCGCACGCGAACGTCCATGTGCGAGCTCGGCGCGGGGGTCGGCCATGCGGCGAGTGTACGCTCGCCCGCGTGACCATCCGGCTCGGCCTGCTGACGACCGCGAACATCAACGCCGCCGTGCTCGACGCGCGCTCCGGCGATGCGCCGTTCACCGTGACGGCGGTCGGCTCCCGCGATCCGGAGCGTGCGCGCGCGTATGCGGCGGAGCACGGCATCGAGCGCGCGCACGGCTCCTACGACGACCTGCTAGCCGACGACGCGCTGGACGCGGTCTACATCGCTCTGCCGAACGCGCTGCACCACGAGTGGACGATGCGGGCGCTCGCGGCGAGGAAGCACGTCCTCTGTGAGAAGCCGTACTCGCGCGATCCCCGCGCGGTCGAGGAGGCGCACGACGCGGCGGGCGCGGCGGGCCTCGTTCTGGCGGAGGCGTACATGTGGCGCCACGCCGCGCAGACCCGGCTGCTGCTCGAGCTGCTGCCGAAGATCGGGACCGTGCACGCGGTCCATGCGGCCTTCTTCGGGATCCTGCCCCGGGACAACGACGTGCGATTCGACGTCGGGCTCGGCGGCGGCGCGCTCCTCGATCTCGGCTGCTATTGCGTCAGCGCGGCGCGCCTCGTCGCGGGAGCGGAGCCCGACCGCGTGCACGGCGAGCGCACGGTCGGCAGAGGCGGCGTCGACGAGCAGTTCGCCGGGACGCTCCGCTTCGGCGACCTCCTCGCGACGTTCGCGTGCGGGTTCACGTCACGTGACAACCACATCGACGTCTACGGTGCGCACGGCGTGATCACCGTTCCGCATTCGTTCGTCAACCCGCCCGGCGTCGTCGTGCTCGATGGCGACGAGCACCGCGTTGAGCCCGGCAACCATTACCGCGCCGAGCTCGACGACTTCTGCGCCGCCGTCCGCGGCGAGCGCGCGCCGCTCATCGCCCGCGACGAGATGCTCGGCCAGGCGCGGGTGCTCGACGCGCTGCTTCGGTCGGTTGCCGCATGAACGCCTGGGACCCCGTTCCCGATCTGGAGGTTGCCGCAGCGCTCGGCAAGAAGCTGCGCGCTGCGGGGTATACCGAGGACGCGATCACCGCCCGCCTCGGTGAAGACGGCCCGGCGGCCGACAGCGAGGACGTGCCCGTGCTCGCGCGCCGGCTCGGCAACCGCGACTTCGACGAGCTCCTGCGCCTGCTGCTCCTGAATCTGCCGGTGGAACGCCGCCGCATCGACGGCGCCGACGAGCTCGTCACGCTCGGCTTCGCCGTCCGCGACGGCGAGCAACTCGTTCCGCGCGGGCGCATCATCCCGACGGAGGGTCTCTACCTGGCGTTCGACACCTTCTCGGTCGGCCTCGCCGACCCGCCCGGCTGGGTCGCGAGCTTCACGCCGACGTCGTACTGGCTGGCGTGCGTGACGCCGCGCCCGCGTGTCAGGCGCGCGCTCGACGTCGGCACCGGCAACGGTGCGCACGCGCTCTTCGCTGCGCGTCATGCCGATCACGTGATCGCGACCGACGTCAACCAGCGCGCGCTCGACTTCACGGCGATCGGCGCGGCGCTCAACGGCTTCACGAACGTGGAGACGCGGCAGGGCAGCTTCTTCGAGCCGGTCGAGGGCGAGACCTTCGGGCTGATCACGTGCAACGCGCCCTACGTCGTGTCGCCCGAGCGGCGCTGGCAGTACCGCGACGCGGGCGGGCGCGGCGACGAGGTGTCCGAGCTCGTCGTACGCGAGTCGGCGGCGCACCTCGAGGACGGCGGCTACGCGGCGGTGTCGCTCAGCTGGCTCGCTGCGTCACGCCACGAGCCGGACAGCCATTTCGAGGACTGGATCGACGGCAGCTCGTGCGATGCGTGGCTGATCGGGCTGCACGCGTCGGACCCGCTCGACCACGCGGCCGCGTGGACCGACCACCTGCAGGACGACGCTGCGGAAGAGGCGCTCGAGCGGTGGACGTCGTACATCGAGGAGCTCGGAGCGACCTGGGTGAGCGAAGGCGTCGCCGTGCTGCGGAAGCGGGAAGGCTCCCGCTTCGGCCTCTCCGCCGAGGCGGTCGAGGAGGACGAGCTCGAGCATGCAGGCGACCAGGCGGTTCGTATCCTGAACGGGCTCGCGCTGCTCAGCGAGAACCGTCTCGCGGGCCGCCGCTTCAAGCTCGTCGACGACGCGATGTTCCGCCAGGAGCTCGACAACGAGGGCGACAGCACCGAGCTCGTGCTCGCGCTCGACGGCGGCACGCATCCGGAGATCGAGATCGAGCCGGACGAGCTCGACCTGCTGACGCGCCCGTTCGACGCCGCGTCAGTGGGCGACGAGCTGCTGCGGGACCTGCTCGAGGGCGGGTTCGTCGAGCCGGCGTAGCCGCTGGATGCTGGGCGTCAGGAACGCCGCGGTGAACAGCACGGCGCCGGCGACGGCGTCGATCCAGAACGTCATGCGCATCCCGATCAGCGCGGCGAGCGGGCCGGCGATCGCAAGCCCGACGGGCTGGCACAGCATCGAGCCGAACCAGTCGTAGGCGGCCACGCGCGACAGCGACGACGACGGGATGTGCTGCTGCATCGTCGTCTCCCACACGGTGTTCGAGACCATGAGCCCGATGCTCGCGACCACCGCGCCCATCGCGATGACGTAGAACGGAAGCTGCAGCGCGAAGAACAGCGGCGGCAGGAACCACGGGATCAGGAACCCGAGCGCGACGCGCAGCGGGTACTCCGGGCGCAGTCGCAGCGTCAGTGCCCCGCCGATCAGACCCCCGACTGCGAGGCCGATCAGGATGACCGTCCAGGCGAGCGGGCCGCCGTGATGCTTGATGTACGCGGCGCCGAGCACCTGCCAGATGCCACCGAGGAAGTTCCCGAGCGACGCGGTGACGACGACGATGACGACCCAGGAGCGCAGGCTGAACTCGCGCCAACCGTCGCGCAGGTCGCGCATGAACGACTGCGCCGCGATCGGAATGTGCGCGGGGAGCGAGAGGCGACCGAGGAAGTACGCACTGACGGCGAAGCTGACCGCGTCGATCGCGAGCGCATAGCCCGGGCCGACGCCGACGACGAGCGCGCCCGCGATCGCGGGCCCGACGAGACCCGCGGCCGCCTGCGACATGCCGCGCAACCCGTTCGCCTCCTGGAGGCGCTGCGTGCTGACGACCATCGGCGTGAGCCCGGTCGCGGCCGGGTTGAAGAAGCCGCTCGCGGTGCCGCTGATCGCCTGCAGGACGATGAACTGCCAGATGTGCGCGTGGTGCGTGAGCAGCAGCACCGCGATCGCGCCCTGTGTGCACATGCGCGTGAGGTCTGCGGTGACCATCACCGCACGTCGCGGCAGCCGGTCGGCGTAGACACCCCCGACGAGCAGGAACGCGACCATCGGGACGACCTTCGCGAACATCACGAAGCCGAGGTCGGTCGCGGAGTTCGTCAGGTCGAGGACGGCCCAGATCAGCGCGAACGGGCCGATCGCATCGCCGAGCAGCGAGATGAGCTGCCCGGTGAAGAACAGCCGGAACTGGCGCTCGTGCAGCGCCCCGAGCGGGAGCTTCTTCACGCTTTCTTGCCGGGGTTGAGCAAGCCCTTCGGGTCGAACGCCTGCTTGATCCGCGTATGCAGGTCGTAGCCTTCCGCGCCGAGCTGATGCTCGAGCTGTCCGCGCTTGAGCCAGCCGATGCCGTGCTCGCCGGTCACGGTGCCGCCGAGACGCAGCGCGAGCCGGAAGAGGTCGTGGCAGGCTGCGTCGGCACGCGCTTCCTCGTCGACGGAGTCGGGTGAGAAGAGGAACGTCGAGTGGATGTTGCCGTCGCCGGCGTGGCCGAACGTGAGCGCGGGGATGTCGTGGCGCGCGCCGATCTCGAGCGTCTCCCGCGCGACTTCGCGCAGCGTGTCGAGCGGCACGGCGATGTCCTCGCTGAACGCACCGCCACGCTGCGCGAGGATCGCGAACGCGACCCCGCCGCGCCAGCGCCACAGCTCGGCGACGTCGGTGGGCTCGTCGGGCGCATGCACGACGACGGCGTCCTCGGCGAGCGCTTCGTGCAGCTCGCGCGCCACGCGGCGCGCTTCGTCGGCGGCTCCGTCAGCTTCCGTGATCACCATGAACCCGGCCTCGTCCGGGATGCCGAACGGGTACGAGTCGCCGGAGTAGGAAAGCGTGACGCCGTCGAGATACTCGATCGCCGCCGGTACGACCCCTGACGCGAGCACGCGCTCGATCGCGGCGATGCCCAGGTCGGCGTTCGTATAGAGGCCGACGACGGGAAGCTCGAGCTCCGGCGCGGGGACGAGACGCAGCCACGCGGCGGTCACGAGCCCGAGCGTTCCCTCGGAGCCGACGAGCAGGTTCTTCAGGTCGTAGCCGGCGACGTCCTTCCGGATCGACCCGCCGATGCGCACGATGTCGCCGGGCGGGATGACGGCTTCGATGCCGGTGACCCAGTGACCGGTGACGCCGTACTTGAACGCGTGCGGGCCGCCGGCGTTGCACGCGATGTTGCCGCCGATCTGTGAGATCTCCGCTGCTCCCGGATCGGGTGGGAAGCGAAGGCCGCTCTCGCGCGCGAGCCGCTGCACGTCCGCCGTCGTGACACCGGCCTCGACATGCATGCGCCACAGGAGCGGGTCGAACTGACGGATCTTGTTCAGCCTCTCGAAGCCGATCACGATGCCGCCGTGCACGGGGATCGCGCCGCCGGCGAGACCGGTGCCGCCGCCGCGCGCGGTGAGCGGCACGTCGTGCTCGTAGCACCAGCGCATGACTGCCGCGACCTCCTCGACCGTCGACGGCATGACGACCGCGTCCGCGGTGCCCTGCACGCCGCGACCCATCAGGTCGGCCAGATACCGGCCCTGCGGCTCGAGGATCGCTTCGGCGGGGAGGAGGTCTCGCAGCGACATAGGAGGCGAAGGCTACTGTGGGTCGACCCGCGAAATCCGAGGAGTGAGATGAAAATCGTCCTGCTTGCCGCGCTCGTTGCGGCGCTGCTCGTCCCGGCTGCCTACGCGGCCACGCCGACGCTGAAGGGCGTCGTCGGCCCCGGCTTCACGATCTCGCTGACCAAGGGCACCGTCAAGGTGAGCAAGCTCAAGGCCGGCACCTACATCTTCAAGATCTCCGACAAGTCGGGGATCCACAACTTCCACCTCAGAGGCCCCGGCATCGACAAGAAGACCGCGGTCGGCTTCCAGGGCTCCGTCACGTGGAAGCTCAAGCTGAAGGCCGGCAAGTACAAGTACGTGTGCGACCCGCACTCGTCGTTCATGAAGGGCTCGTTCTCGGTCAGCTAGCCGCGCAGGCGCCGTAGGAAGCTCTTTCGGCGTTCGGGCTCGGGCTGAGGCTCGGGCTCGGGCTCGGGCGCCGGTTCTGCTTCTACGGGCCGCTTTTGCCGCGACCGCTCGATGTCGCCGCGCAGCGCAGCGTTCATCTCGTCCTTCAGGCTTTCACTGACTTCCGCCATGGCGGAGGGTTCGGCACCCGGCCGCCCGACCCTGCCTCAGGCCAGGCGCACGCGGGGGTCGAGGAAGGCGTATGCGAGGTCGACGAGCAGGTTCAGCACGACCACGCTGACCACGCACAGCATCACGAGGCCGATGATCATCGGGTCGTCGTTGGACTGGTACGCGCGGATCGCCTGCAGGCCGAGGCCGGGCAGGCCGAAGACCGCCTCGGTGATCGTGGCGGCGAAGATCGCGGTGCTCGCGTCGAGGCCGATCATCGTGACGACCGGTGTCAGCGAGTTGCGGAGGATGTGGTTCACGACGACGCGGCGCTCCGGCGCGCCTTTCGCGCGCGCCGTGCGGACGTACTCCTCCGACACGGCATCGAGCACGGTCACACGCACCATGCGCAGGTACATCGCGGCGAACAGGAACATGAACGTGATCCACGGCAGCAACAGGTGGTATCCCCACTGGATCGGGCCGTCGCATGTTGCGGCGGGGTTGCCGGTGAGGAAGTCGCAGTAGCCCTCGATCGGCGTCAAG
>DASZBP010000118.1:0-4348 GCA_035943915.1 Gaiellaceae bacterium
GATCGCCGAGAACCGCCGCGCGCGGTTCGACTACGAGCTACTCGACCGCTTCGAGGCGGGCATCGTGCTCACGGGCACGGAGGTCAAGTCGCTGCGCCAGGGCCGCGCCACGATCGCGCAGGCGTACGCCGATCTGCGTGACGGCGAGGCATGGCTGCACGGCGCGGAGATCGCGGTGTATGACCACGGCAACAGCGCGAACCACGAGCCGATGCGCTCGCGGAAGCTGCTGCTGCACCGGCGCGAGCTGGATCGCCTCTACGGAACGATCCGCGAGAAGGGCCTCACGCTCGTCCCGACGCGGCTGTACTTCAAGGACGGCCGCGTGAAGATCGAGCTCGCTGTGGCGCGCGGCAAGGAGCAGCGCGACAAACGGCGCGACATCGCGGAACGCGACGCGCAGAGACAGATGCAGCGGGTGTTGAAGGCTCGGCGGTGATCAGAGGGCGTTACGCGTACTACGGGATCGGCGCCATCGCGATCGGCGCGTACTTCCTGGTGCACGGGCGCGTGCAGGAGATCGGCTACGAAGTCATCGGTCTGTACGGAGTGACCGCGGTGCTCGTCGGCAGCCGCCACAACTTCGCGAACGGCGGACGGCGGGCGTGGGAGTTGTTCGCCGCGGGGCTCCTGCTCGAGGTCGCGGGCGACGGCGTCTACACGGTCTACGACTACCTGGGGCGTACCGTTCCGACGCCTTCGATCGCCGACGCGCTATATCTCGCCGGCTATCCGCTGCTCGCAGCCGGTGTGCTCGTGCTGCTGCGCGAGCTCGGAGCGCGCGCCAGCCGCGCGGTGTCGCTCGACGCGATCATCGCGTTCGTCGCGGTGTCGACGCTGCAGTGGGTGTTCGTGGTTGCATCGTTGTTGCACGCTCATGTCTCGACGGGCGCGAAGCTCGTCGACATGGCGTACCCGTGCGCCGACGTGCTGCTCGTGGGCGCGATCCTGCAACTGCTCGTCGTCCCGACTCCGCGCAGCGCGACGTACCGGCTGCTCACGCTCGCCGTCGGGCTTTGGTTCGTCGGCGACGAGATCTATCTGCTGCGGCCGAGCGACTACGCCGCCGGCTCGTGGCTCGACGCGGTGTGGCTTGCGGCCTATGTGCTGTGGGGCGGCGCGGCGATCCAGCCGCAAGGCGCGGGACTTCCCGCACAGGACGCTGCGGAGCCGCGGCTCACCCGGACGCGCGCAGTCGTGCTCGGCGTTGCGCTGCTCGCGGTGCCGGCGACGCTGGCATACGAGGCGGCGCGGCACGGCCGTCCCGCGCACGTGCTCGCCGCGGCAATCGGAATCGGCGTGATCGCCGTGCTCGTCCTCGTGCGCCTGGCCGACCTGCTGCGGGCCGAGATCGGCGCGCGTCACGAGGCGGAGGCGATGCAGGGGCTTCTTTCCGAGCAGAACACGTCATTGCGGCGGCTCGATCAGATGAAGGACGAGTTCGTCGCGACGGTGACCCACGAGCTGCGAACGCCGCTGACGTCGATCAGTGGCTATACCGACCTGCTGAGGGAGACCGAGGACTCCGGTCTGAGCGACGAGCAGTCCACCTACCTGAAGGTCGTCGCGCGCAACACCGACCGGCTGCTGATGCTCGTGAACGACCTCCTGTTCGCGGCGGGGCTTCAAAGCAGCGAGCTCGCCGTCGACCCCGAGGTGGTCGATCTTGGTGAGCTCGCCCGCGAGGCGGTCGAGTCGGTCAGGCCTCGCGCCGAGGCGAAGGGAGTCGGGCTGCGCGTGGAGACGGACGGCGACACGCATGTGCGAGGCGACCGGCATCGCATCGCGCAGCTCATCGACAACCTGCTGTCGAACGCCGTCAAGTTCACGCCGGAGGGAGGCGAGGTCTCGGTGCGCTCCGGCGGCGGCGATGCCGGCGTGCTGCTCGAGGTGCGCGACTCGGGCATCGGCATCCCGGCCGCCGAGCAGGAGCAGCTCTTCACGCGATTCTTCCGTTCCTCGAACGCTGTCGCGGACGCCATCCCGGGGACGGGCCTCGGCCTTTACATCACGAATGCGATCGCGCAAGCGCACGGCGGCTCGATTGCGGTGGAGAGCGCAGAGGGGCGGGGGACGACGTTCGTGGTCACGCTGCCGAGCGCCGCCCGAGCTGGGGCTACAATTCCCGGACACACATAGGGGGCGCCATGGCTTCGACGTGGTCGGTTCTCCGGATGAGCTGCAAGCCGAGGTCCCCGGTAGGCCTCGTAAATCCACCGGGAAACAACGCAAGTGCGGAAAACAACCTCGCACTCGCTGCTTAGTTCCTAGAGCTAAACAGCGTGTCGCTCCGGTAAGGCCCGCGGGCCGGAGCGGCATCAACTAGCGGGCTCGGCGCCAAAGGAAAGCCACTCGCCGGCGGCGCGACATTTCAGGAGGGCTAGTCCGACGGTTGGTTGGTCGCGTACCTGCCGGCGGATGAATCTCAATCGCGGCCTATGCTTGTAGACGCTCTCCCCGGTGCGGTCGCGGACGCGGGTTCGATTCCCGCCGCCTCCATTTCGGCGAATGCAGCGTGCATGGCCCTAGGATTGAAGTCCGGCGGCCGTCGAATATGTCCTTCGCCCCAGGAGCTACCACTCTGCCCCCGCTGACGACGATTTAGGGCCGAACCGATCCCGGGCGGACGATGCGCTTATCGGCTTTGACCTGGTGGTCGAGCTTCGCGGGAAGCCGCTCGGTGGCAACAACCCCCAGGCAGTCGTGCGATCACCCGATGCACCAGCCGGCGAACGAGACCTGTCGCATCAGGACGTGTTGACGCTCCCATCCGGCTGGATTGTGAGCGTTTCTAATAAGTTCGCCGACCAACCTCAGGTCGCGGCATCCATCTTCGTTCAACTCGAGAACGAACTGGATGATCTGATCCGTCGGGCATCGTCCGCCCTTGCGACCGGCGACTTTGATCGCTTTCGCGCGGAGCTCTTTGCAGTCGAGCTTCGCGCCAACGGGCCGGACTACTGGCGATAGCCGCTGTCAGGAGAATGCGGATTCGATTCCGTCCGCCTCGGTTCAGCGTCAGTCCAGCCGCAGAATCGTCTCCTCGATGTCTTCACCGCGGCCGTTCGCGAATCCACGATCGACGCCGATCCGGTGGAAGCCGACCTTCTCCAGCACGCGCAGGGAGCCGGCGTTGTCCGAAGCCGCGCGACCGAACACCGGCCGTTCCGCAGTGTCGGCGAGCAAAAGCTGCAATGCGGCGGTCGCGATGCCTTTGCCCCAGTGCGCGCGGTCGACCCAGTACGTCACCTCGAGCTCACCGTCGATGTGAAATGAGCCGATCGTGCCGACGGCGGTGCCGTCGACGTCGATGGCGAGGAGCGTCACGCTCTGATCTGTGCGGAGGCGTGACATCCGCTCGTCGAACGCCTCGCGATCGTTCTGGTTCGGCGACGTGAACGCGGCGAGCCGGATCGACTCCGGATCCTTCCATTGCTCGAAGAGCGCATCGAGATCTCTGTCCTCGATCGGTCGCAGCGTGACGTTCATCTGCGCGATCCTAAGCGCGGAGCGATGAGTCGGAGCGACGACGGTGGTCTGACTCGTACAACCGCGACCGCAGCGAAAGGAATCACGTGCCAAACCTTGTCCTCTACACCCTCGTGTCGCTCGACGGCGCGACCGAGGATCCGCACCGCTACTTCCCGGAAACGCCCGACCGGCCCGGCGCTCCTGTGTTCGACGACGACCTCGGCCGGCTCGAGGGCGAGATGCTCGCGCGCCAGAGCTCCGTCCTGCTCGGGCGCCGCACGTACGACGAGTGGTCGCGCTACTGGCCGACATCCGACGAGCAGCCGTTCGCCGACTTCATCAACGCCGCGCCGAAGTACGTCGTCACCTCTTCGCCGCTCACGGGCGACTGGAACAACGCGCACGCGGTGTCCGGCCCGCTGGCGGAAGTCGTCGCGGATGTGAAGGCACGCTCCGAAGGCGACCTCGGCGTCCACGCGAGCATCACGCTCGCGCAGTCGCTGCTGGCCGAGGGCCTTGTCGACGAGCTTTGTCTTGCGGTCGGCCGCGTGCTCGATCCCGTTGGCCCGCGGCTGTTCGCGGACCTGCCGGCACGCCGCGAGATGCAGCTCGTCGAAGCGGTGCCGACCTCGAGCGGCAGCGTCTGGCTGCGCTACCGGCTCTAGTAGCGGTCCATCTCGACGAGGCGCTCGTCGCTGATCCCGAAGTGGTGCGCGATCTCGTGCAACACGACGTGCCGCACCTGCGCGTTGAGCTGCTCGGGACTGCGGCCGTACAACCGCGTCAGCGGTCCGCGAAAAATCGTGATCTTGTCCGGCAACGCTCCCGCGTATGACGCCCGACGCCGCGTCAGTGGGACGCCCTGGTAGAGCCCGAG
>DASZBP010000119.1:0-9022 GCA_035943915.1 Gaiellaceae bacterium
GGCATGCGTGACGTCGACGTCGTCGTCGTAGGCAGCGGCTTCGGCGGCTCGGTCGCCGCGCTCCGGCTCGCCGAGAAGGGCTACGAGGTCGCGGTGCTCGAGGAGGGCCGCCGCTTCGAGCCCGAGGACTTCCCGAAGACGAACTGGGACGTGCGCAACTACCTCTGGGCGCCGCGCCTCGGCTGCCGCGGCATCCAGCGCATCACGCCTCTCCGCGACGTGCTCGTGCTGTCCGGCGCAGGCGTCGGCGGCGGCTCGCTGGTGTACGCGAACACGCTGTACGAGCCGCCGCCCGACGTGTGGCAGGACGACGGGCAGGCCGCGGAGCTCGCGCCGCACTACGACACCGCACGCCGCATGCTCGGGGTCACGCGCTTCCCCGGCTCGACTCCGGCCGACGAGATCGTGCGCGGCGTCGCCGCTCGCCTCGGCGTCGCCGACACGTTCGAGCCGACGCCGGTCGGCGTCTACTTCGGCGGCGACGCCGTCGATCCGTACTTCGAGGGCGAAGGCCCTCTGCGGAACGGCTGCGACCTGCGCGGCGCGTGCATGACTGGCTGCCGGCGTGGCGCGAAGAACTCACTCGACCGCAACTACCTCTGGCTCGCCGAGCGCCGCGGCGCGACGATTCACGCCGAGACGAGCGTCCGGCGGATCGCCAAGAACGGCGTGTGGCACGTCGAGACGAGCAAGGGGACGTGGCGCGCGAAGGACGTCGTCCTTGCCGCCGGTGTGCTCGGCACGCTGCGCATCCTCTTTCGCTCCGGCCTCGGCGGGCCGCGCGTCGGCGACGACGTGCGCACGAACAGCGAGGTGATCGTCGGCGCGTCGACGCCGAAGCGCGACGTCGACTACTCCCACGGAGTCGCGATCACGTCGATGATCAAGGCGGACGCCGACACCCACATCCAGCCCGTGCGCTACGGCAAGGGCTCGAACTTGATGGGTCTGCTCGGCACGATCATGGTCGACGAGCCCGGCCTCGCCCGCTGGGCAGCCGCGGCAGTTCGGCATCCGTGGGTCTTTGCGAACTCGTATCGCCTGCGCCGGTGGTCGGAGCGCACTGTGATCCTGCTCGTGATGCAGACCCGCGAGAGCACGCTGCGCGTGCGCATGAGGCGAGGGCGCCTGACGACGCTCGACTCGAACGCGCCGGGCCGGATCCCTGTGGCCAACGAAGCCGGGCGCATTGCCGCCGAGCTGATGGGCGGCCACCCGGGCAGCAGTATCAACGAGGTCGTCCTAGGAACGCCGACGACCGCGCACATCCTCGGCGGCGCGACGCACATCATCGACGGCGAGCACCGCGTGAACGGCGCTCCCGGCCTGCACGTCGTCGACGGCGCCGCCGTCGGCGCGAACCTCGGCGTCAACCCGTCGCTGACGATTGCCGCGCAGGCGGAACGTGCGATGAGCTTCTGGCCGTCTACGTAAGCGTCAGCTGCACGTCGCCGGCGAGGCCGCTGACGCCGACGCCCACGAGACGCAGCGGGCCGGGCCGGTCGCGCAACGCGCGATCGAGCAACGAGCACGCGAGCTCGCCGATGCGCTCGGCGTCTGCGATGCCGACCGGCAGCGACGTCGACCGCGTGCGGATCGAGAAGTCCGGGTAGCGCACCTTCGTGGTCACTGTGCGCGCGACCTGGCCGCGCTGCTGCAGATGCTCGGCGAGGCCGACAGCCATGCGCCTTAGCTCGTCGTGTAGACGCTCCGGATCGGCGATGTCGCGCGCGAACGTCTCCTCGCTCGACACCGAGATGCGCTCCGTCGACACCTCGAGCGGCCGCGGGTCGATGCCGCGCGCGCGGTTGCGCAGCTCGGCACCGACCTTGCCGGGAAGGAGATGCCTCAGCTCGTTGTCGCCGAGCATTGCGAGCGCGCCGATCGTCTCCACGCCGCCGCGCATGAGCCGCTCCTCGGCGCGCGGGCCGACGCCGGGCAGCAGCCGGATCGGGAACGGCGCCAGGAACCGCGCCTCGGTGCCGGGACGCACGGCGGTGATCCCCGCGGGCTTACGCCGGTCGGACGCGATCTTCGCGACGACCTTCGACGAGGCCACGCCGAGCGAGCACGAGAGCCGCGTCCGTGCGCGCACGACCGCCTGCACCGCTTCGGCCAGTGCGCGTGCGTCCTCGAACGACGGCGCGACCTCGCCGAGGTCGAGGTAGCCCTCGTCGATCCCCGCCTGCTCGACCGTTGGGACGATCTCCCGGATCGTCGACCAGACCTCGCGCGAGTAGTCCTTGTAGAGGGAATGGCGGGGCCGGACGAACACGGCGTGGGGGCAGCGCCGAAGCGCCTCGGAGGCCGACATCGCGGAGTGGATGCCGAAGCCGCGCGCGACGTAGTTCGCCGTCGCGACGACGCCGCGCCCGTGGGGGTCGCCGCCGACGATCAGCGGCACCTTCTTCAGCGACGGATCCTCGAGCTCCTCGACCGTCGCGAAGAACGCGTCGAGGTCAAGATGCGCCACGAGCATGCGAACAAGTGTACGGGCGTCACCGGCGGTGCCCAAACCGCGTTTTCAGAGTGTGAGACGGCTTGCGATCGTCCTGCTCGCGCTGCTCCTCGCCAGCTGCGGCGCGCAGCGCCATGCCGCCGTGAAGGGAAAGACCGTGGTGCGCTGCGCCACGGGCTCGTTCCAGCCGAACGCGACCGCGAAGCTCTCGTACGCGGGTGTGGCGGCGAACGGCGCCGTCGCGTACGCGAAGCCCGGCGGCAACGTCCTCGCGCGCTTCGGCAAGGTGAACGTCAACAACTACCCGACCGTGTTCGGCGTCGTCGGCAAGGTCGTGACACGCCAATGCAAGACGGCGTGGTATCGCGTGCAGCTGCCGGTGCGCCCGAACGGCAAGACCGGGTACGTGCGGCCGTGGCGGTTGCAACTGGCCCCGGTGCGTGCGCGGATCGTCGTCGACATCTCGGAGCGGCGCCTGACGCTCTACCGCTCGGGAAAGAAGCTCCTGTCCTCGCCGGTCGCCGTCGGGGCGCCCGCGACGCCGACGCCGACCGGGCGCTTCTACGTGAACCAGCGGCTCGTCCCGAGTGACAGCTCCGGTCCGTTCGGCCCGGGCGCGATCGGCATCTCGGCGTTCTCCAACGTGCTGACCGGCTGGGCGCAGGGCGGCCCGGTCGCGATCCACGGCACGAACGAGCCTTGGTCGATCGGCCATCCGGTGTCGAACGGCTGCGTGCGCCTCCCGAACGCCGTGCTCGCGCGCATCTGGCCGTTGGCGGTTGCCGGCACGCCCGTGATAATCCACGCGTGAGGCGAATCGCACTGGCGCTCGGCCTGCTCGCCCTCGTCGCGGGCGTGGCGGCGTGGCGGCTCGTCGACATCAAGCCGAACCCGAACGACCAGGCGCGCGCGGACGGCTGCCAGCGCAACACGACGAGCATCTACACCGGCCTCGCGCCGAACTGGGTGTACGTCAACGACAAGGACTATCCGAAGAGCGGGCCGCCGCCCGGACCGCGGTGGGCAGAGGGAATCGTCTCGTCGAAGGACCAGCCGGCGCTCGCGTCGCGCGTGTCGAATCGCGACGACCCGATCACGCACCGCGCGTACGACAACAACATCGACCTGAAGGTCACGAGCGCGGACGACTTCCTCACCGGCACCTCGCGCGACGCGACCGACGCCGCCGGGACCATTCACATGGAGCGCGAGCTCGGCGCGACGTACCCGTTCTGGGCGTGGCCCGCGCCGGGTGACCACGTGAAGACACTCGGGTCGTGGGTCTGGGACTGCGACCACTACCAGGGTGAGGGTGAGGAGACCGAGTTCCACCCGTTCCGCGCGATCTGGTCCGACCGCGGCATCTCGCCGCACTCGCGCACCGGCGAGAACGAGGGCGACCTCTACGTCTCGACCGACGCGACGCCGGCCGGCGTGCAGGCGGAGTGCGCGCACTACACGAAGGGCGCGGGAACGTTCAAGGACTGCACGCACACCCGGCCGGAATGGCTGTCGGTGAACGGCGACTACGCGTTCACGCTCTGCGCGCACGCGCCGCAGCAGGGCACGCTTGCCTGGCGCGTCGTCGACCGCGGAAGCGTGAACGCGCCGCCGGTGACGGTCGCAGCGGGCACGCCCGGCTGCGTCAACGTCAGCTTCACGGTCGCGGCACCCGACGATCAGCGCGTGATCGTCGCGAAGCAGGTCTTCGTCGGCTGGAGCGCGGCGAAGCCTCTGACCCACCTACGCGTGCATTTCGACAGCGTGTTCATCCGCCGTGCGATGGATCCGTCGGCGCCGCTCGAGACCACCCTCGGCGGACAGGAGGCGGCGCCGCCCGGGGAGTGGCAGATCACGTGGAGCGTCGCCGGCATCTGGGGCGCCTGGCCGGGGACGCTGCTCGCGAAGGACGGCTCGGTCTTCAAGGGGAAGCAGCGCGTCGACTTCTATGTGCCGGCAAAGACACCCTGGACGCTCGTCGCCGAAGGGCGCGAGTGCGACTTCGGCGCGATCCCGAACTTCGACGGGCCGGGCCACGTGCTGCAGCCCTGCCCGAAGACGAACGAGGTCGGCAATGCATACGGAGACGACTACGGCGGGTCGGTGATCGCGCGCTTTGCCTCGGCCGCCAAGTCGGTCGGCACCCACGCAACCGACGCGGGTCTTGCCGACTCCACGTGCCCGCCCGCGAACAGGCACGGCTGCTATCAGCTGCGATATACGGTTAGCGTCGTCCGCTGACGGAGAAAGAGACGGCCATGACAAAGAACCCGCTTTCCCAGCTCGCCTCGCTCGGCGAGGAAGTGATCGGCAAGGCCGCGCAGAACCCGGCGACCTCGAAGCTGCTGAACAGCGCGTTGCAGATGAAGGACCGTGTCGACGACCTCTCGAAGCGCGTGCGCGGGCTCGAGGCGATGGAGCGTCGCATCGGCCAGCTCGAGAAGCGGCTGTCGAAGCTCGAAGGCAGCGCGCGCAAGACCACGTCGTCTGCGAAGAAGACGTCGTCGTCGAGCGCGAAAAAGTCGACGTCTAAGTAGGGACGCGCACTCTCAAGGCGCCCGGCACGACCGTGAAGGTCGCGGGCGTCGTTCCGAGCTGCTCGCCGTCGACCTCGATCGGGAGCGCGTCGCCTTCGACGACCACGCGCGCGCTCCGCAGCACCTCGACCTTCGGGTGCGCAAGATGCCCGCCGCTGTAGAGCTTCGGCGCGGTCGTGAGGAAGTCCGCTTTCGACACATCGCCGATCAGCACGACGTCGAACTTGCCGTCGTCGGGCTTCGCGTCCGGCGCGAGCTTCATGCCGCCGCCGTGCCAGACGCCGTTCGCGACGATCACGTCGTGCATGCGCCCGCGGCGCTCCCCGTCGTCGAGCGTGACGGTGACCTCGGTGTTCTGCCAGCGGAGAAAGACGCGCGTCAGCACATAGAAGAAGGTGATCTTCCCGCCGAGAGCCTTCGACGTGTGGTTCGCGCGCTCGGCGACGGCGCCGCTCATCCCGGCCGAGCCGACGTTCGCGAAGTAGCGCTCGCCGCCCTGGTACGCCACGTGGCCGAGATCGACCGCGCGCATCGTGCCGTTCAGCGCGACGCGCACCGCTGCGTCGAAGTCGGACGGAATGCCGTACGTGCGCCCGAAGTCCTGGCCCGTGCCGTTCGGCAGCACGGCGATCTCCGACTTCGTCCCGCTGTTGACGACCTCGTTCACGGTGCCGTCGCCGCCGACGACGACCAGCAGACCCGACGCGTCGCGCGCCGCGCGCGCCAGGTCGCCGGGTGACTCGGAGAGCACCACGTCCCCATCGAGCCCCAGAGCAGCAGCGCGGCGGTGGAGTGCAGGCCATCGTCGACCCGTCGCGCCGTTGCCCGACGCGGGGTTGATCAGAAAGAGGACGTCCTTACTTATCGGACGTGGCGACTTCGAGCGCGATCCGCGTCATGCGGTCGACCGCGCCGCGCAGCTCGTCGTCGGAGATGCGCTTGAACTCGCCCTCGACGACGATGTCGCTGACCGTCAGCAGGCAGGCGGACTCGACCTTGCGGAGCGCCGCGACCGTGAACAGCGCGGCCGCTTCCATCTCGACGGCGAGGACGCCGCGGGCCGACCAGCGCTCGTACTGGCCCTCGACGGGGTTGTAGAACAGGTCGCTCGAGACGATCGGGCCGACGTGCAGCTCCTGGCCGATCTCCTTCGCCGTGTGCACGGCGCCGTGGATCAGCGACCAGGACGCGGTCGGGCAGTGCGGCTCGTTGCCGACGAGGTGCATGGCCGTCGAGTCGGCCGGCACGGCCGTCAGCGCGACGATCACGTCGCCGAGGGCGTGGTGCGGCTGCAGCCCTCCGCACGTGCCGACCCGGATCAGCTTCTTGCAGCCGAGCTGGATCAGCTCCTCGAAGACGATGGTCGCGCCCGGGCAGCCCATGCCCGTGCCCTGCACCGAGACCGGCTTGCCGTTGTACGTGCCGGTGTACCCGAGCAGCCCGCGTTCCCAGTTGCGCTGCTCGACGTTCTCGAGGTACGTCTCGGCGATGTACTTCGCGCGCAGCGGGTCCCCCGGGAGGAGGACTGCCTCTGCGTACTGACCTGGCTCTGCGCGGACGTGGATGGGCATCGGGCGCCACCTTATAGATACTCGTGGCGTGCGCGTCATCGAGCCCACGGAGCACCAGGTGCTCGAGTTCTGCGCGCGCGACCCGGTCGAGCGCGTGTTCCTCGAAGACGTCGCGCGCCGCGGCCTGGGGCGCTTCGGTGCGGTCGAGGCGTATGACGGGACGCTCGAGGCGCTGTGTCATGTCGGGGCGAACCTCGTGCCTTCGGGCCGCGGCTGCGGGCGCTTCGCCGAGCTCGCGGTGCGCGGGCAAGCGCGCATGATCATCGGGGAGTCGACGGCAGTCACCGCGTTGTGGGAAGTTGCGCGCGACGTGATGCCGCCTGCGCGCGAGGATCGCCCGGGCCAGCCCGTCTATGCGATCAGCGAGGCTCCGCCGCCGGGCGAGACGGGTCTCCGGCGCGCGACTGCGGCCGACCTCGAGCGGCTGCTCCCGGCCTGCGCGGCGGCGCACGAGCTGGAGCTCGGCACGAATCCGCTCGAGCGTGACCCGGACGGGTTCCGCTGGCGGACGCTGGCTCAGATCGAGGAAGGGCGCTCGTGGGTCTGGCTGTACGACGACGTCGTCCTCTTCAAGGCGGAGTCGTCTGCGTGGACGCCGGATGCCGTGCAGGTGTCGCAGGTCTGGACCGACCCGGAGGCCCGCGGCCGCGGCTATGCGAAGCGTGGGCTGCGCGATCTCCTTCGCCTGTTGCTGCGCTCGACGCCGACCGTGACGCTCTTCGTGCGGCGCGACAATGCACCGGCGATTGCGCTGTACGACGCGATCGGCATGCGCCGGGTGCTGGAATACCGGTCGGTGCTCTTTTGATCGACCGGATCGAAGCCCACATCCGGAAGCACGACCTGATCGAGCCGGGAGGCGCGGTGCTCTGCCTCGTCTCCGGGGGCGCAGACTCGACCTGCCTGTTCCACGCGCTCCGCGAGCTCGGCTACCGGGTCTCCGCGCTGCACGTCGACCACGCCCTGCGCGGCGCCGAGTCTGACGCGGATGCGGAATGGTGCGCCGAGCGGTTCGGCGCCGAGGTCGTGCAGAGCGCTGCGCGCTGCCACAACGAGGCCGAGCTCCGCGACGTCCGCTACTCGTTTCGCCCGGACGCGCTGCGCGCGACGGGGCACACCCTCTCGGACCAGGTCGAGACGATCCTCTACCGGCTCACGACGAACGGGACGCCGAAGGGCATCAAGGTGCGGCGCGAGGACGGCGTCGTGCGGCCGCTCCTCTGTGTGTGGCGCGAGGAGACCGAGGCGTTCTGCCGCGAGCGCGGGCTCGAGTGGCGCGAGGATTCGACGAACCGCGAAACGCTGCGCGGGCTGATCCGCCACCAGGTGCTGCCGCTGCTGGAACAGGTTCACCCGGCGGCGCGCGAGAACATCCTGCGCGTCCTCGAGGAGCGGCGGACGCTGTCGCCGGCGCTCGCCGAGCTGCTCGACGCGCCGGCAGGCTCCAAGCGCCTCGACCTCGGCGGCGGCCTGCAGGCGGTGCGCGAGCACGACCGCCTGTGGCTCGAGTCGTCGCCCGTCGAGCTGCGCGGCGCGGTCGACTGGGGAAGGTGGCGCATCGAGTCCGACCTGCCAGGGCTTAAGGTACGGGGATGGAGGCCCGGCGACCGCCTCGAGGGGCGCGCGAAGAAAGTGCAGGACGTCTTCGTCGACGCGAAAGTCCCTCGGTCGGATCGTGAAGGCTGGCCCCTCGTCGTGCGCGGTGACGAAGTCGTCGCCGTGCCGGGGATCGTCGAGCGCGAAGGGGTGAAGGCCTACCGTGTCGCAGACTGAAGTGGAACGCGGGGTCGGGGAGATCCTGATCGACGAGGACCGCCTGCAGGAGCGCATCCGCGAGCTCGGACGCGAGATCTCGGCCAACTACGAAGGACGTGAGCTGCTGCTCGTCGGCGTGCTGAAGGGCGCCGTGTTCTTCATGGCCGACCTGATGCGCTCACTGACCGTTCCGTGCGAGATCGACTTCATGGCGATCTCCAGCTACGGCGTGTCGACGGACTCGTCGGGTGTCGTGCGGATCCTCAAGGACCTCGACATCAACATCGAGGGCCGGCACGTCCTCGTGGTCGAGGACATCATCGACTCGGGTCTCACGCTGTCCTATCTCCTACGGAATCTGGAGTCGCGCGAGCCCGCGAGCCTCGAGATCTGCGCCCTGCTCACGAAGCCCGAGCGCCGCGAGATCGAGGTACCCGTCCGCTACATCGGATTCGAGATCCCGAACAAGTTCGTGATCGGCTACGGCCTCGATTTCGCCGAGCGGTACCGGAATCTCCCGTATGTAGGCGTTTTGCACGCCGACCTGATGCCCGAAGGGGCCTGACCCAAGGCCTAAGAGAAGGGTTAACGAGGTACCGTCGAGAACAACCACTCGGCTACCCTGAGCGAAGGCACATCGTGAATCGTCTCTTCCGCAGCGCGTTCGTCCCTCTCATCGTGATCGTCCTGCTGGTCTGGCT
>DASZBP010000120.1:0-4119 GCA_035943915.1 Gaiellaceae bacterium
ACGCTCCCCTGGCTGCTCGATCCCGAGAGCGCCGAGCTCGCCGCGCTGGCGAACGAGGCGGAGGCGCGCACCGCGACGTCCCCATGCGGTGCGCTCGAGGAGGACGTCGCCGAGCTCGAACAGCTGTTCCGCGAGCGTCACTTCGGTGTTGCGACCGGCCGCGCCGAGCTGCCGCCGATCGAGATCGCGCCCGCGCGCACGTGGGGCGGCGCGCTTGGGCGGCTGCAGGCCACGCTGCGCGAGCGGCTTCCCGACCAGCACGTGCGCTTCCTCGGCACGAGGCAGGAGGCACCGCGCAACCACGGGCAGGCGTTCGAGCGGAGCGAGGTCGCCGGTGTGCTCGTGCTCCGCATCCGCCGGCTGATCGGCGATCCCGACGACGAGCGCGCATTCGCAGATTGGGTCGCGGGCGCCGACCGCGACTTCACATACGACCGCATCGTCGTCGACCTCCGCGGCAACACCGGCGGCAACGACGGGCATACGTGGCTGTGGGCTGAGCGCCGTCTGCGTGCGGTCGACGCATTCGCGAAGACGTCGACGTGGATGGTGCGCGGGCACATCCTCGGTGCGTGGAACTCCGCTGCGTGGCGGCTCGCCCAGCACGGCGTTGCTCCGCCGGGATTGCTGTCCGCGCGCCACGACCCGCAGCCGGACGATGTCATCGAGACGCTCGACGAGTCGCACGATCTTCCCGCCGGCGACAGGCCGTGGGGCGGCCGCATGCTCGTGCTCGTCGACGGCGAGACGCGCTCGTCCGGCGAGTCGTCTGCGTGGCTGCTTCGTGAGGGTCTCGGCGCGCGCCTGCTCGGCGAGCCGACGTGGGGGATGATCGAGTTCGGGAACATCGTCCCGTACGTGCTTCCGCGGAGCGGCATCGTGGTGTCGCTGCCGACGAAGAGCAACGACTACGGCTTTCGTGTCGAAGGCGTCGGCTTCCCGGTGGACGAGCCCCTCGACCCGGAGACGCCCATCGACGATGTCGCCCGGCGCTTCGATTCGTTCATCTGATGGATCGCCTCCGCGCACTGTGGGACTTCGACGACCTCGACGCCAGCCGGTGCCGATTCCAGGAGCAGCTCGAGCGCGAGCCCGACGACGCCGGCCGCGCGGAGGTCCTGACACAGCTCGCGCGCATCGAGGGGCTGCGCGGCGACTTCGACGCCTGCGCACGGCTGCTCGACCGCGCTGCAGCCGCGCCGGTTCGCGAACGCCTCGAGCGCGGTCGCATGCTGCGCTCGAGCGGCGATCCCGCTGCGGCGCTGCCGTTGTTCGAGGAGGCGTATGCGCTCGCGCGCGAGACGCGCCAGTGGTATCTCGCGGGTGACGCGGCGCACATGGCGGCGCTGGCGGGCGACATGCACGCGTGGACGCAACGCGGCCTCGAGCTCGCCGAGCAGGAGCCCGATGCGTCGTACTGGCGCGGGCCGCTGCTGAACAACCTCGGCTGGCACCTGATTGAGGCGGGACGCCACGCCGAGGCGGTGACGGCGTTCGAGCGCGCCTTGCGCGCGCGGGAGGACGATCCCGCGAACGAGCGCGCGCTTGCCGCCGCGCGGGAGGCGCTGGCGGCCGCGCGTGACGCCGCCGGGCGCGCCGCGCCCGGCAGGTAACTTCCACCGCCGATGGCCTACGAGTTCAAGCTGCCCGACCTGGGCGAAGGACTGACCGAGGGCGAGATCGCGCGCTGGCTCGTCGCCGAGGGCGACGAGATCGCCGAAGACCAGCCGCTCGTCGAGATCCAGACCGACAAGACGACGGTGGAGATCCCCTCGCCGGCGGCGGGCCCGGTCACGAAGATCCTCGTCGCCGAAGGCGACGTCGTCCCCGTCGGCACCGTGCTCGTCGTGATCGGCGAAGGCGAGGTTCCGCCGCAAACGCACGAACCTGGTTCGTCGCAGACGAACCAGGTTCGAGAGTCTCGGCCAGAGCCAACCGAACGCGTCCAGGCGACGCCGCTCGTGCGGAGGATCGCGGCCGAGCTCGGTGTCGACCTCGCCACCGTCACCGGCACCGGGCCGGGCGGCCGCATCACCGAGGACGACGTGCGCGGCGGCTCGGTGCCGAAGGAAGGACGCCGCGAGCCGGTGCGCGGCATCCGCCGCCAGATCGTCGACCACCTCACGCGCGCCCACCGCGAGATCCCGGCCGTCACGTTCGTCGAGGAATGCGACTTCTCGAACGTCGACATGAAGCAGCTGCTGCCCGCCGTGTTGAAGGCGACCGCGGAGACGCTGAAGGAGTTCCCCGAGCTGAATGCGCGGCTCGAAGGCGACGAGATCGTCTACCTCGACCGCTACGACCTTGGCATCGCAGTGCAGACCGACCAGGGACTGCTCGTACCGGTCGTGCGCGACTGCGACACGCACACCCTCGACGAGCTTCGCGCCGATGTCGACGCGCTCGCCGGGAAGGCCCGGGACGGCAAGCTCGATGCAGCGGAGCTCCGTGGCTCGACGTTCACCGTGACGAGCGCCGGCAAGCTCGGCGGTCTGCTGGTCACGCCGCTCGTCAACCATCCCGAGGTCGGCATCCTCGGCATCCACCGCATTGCGCAACGGCCGGTGGTGCGCGACGGCGAGATCGTCGTCCGGCCGATCGGCAACGTCAGCGTCACGTTCGATCACCGCGTCGTCGACGGCGCACGCGCTGCCGAGTTCACGCTTTCGGTGATCGGGAAACTGGAGGGGTGATGGGCGCGTGGTACTGGATCGGGGTCTTTGCAGGCATCGGCGCGGCGATCGGTCTCGCCGCCGCCGCGCTGTTGACGCGCACGGCTCTGGCGCTCGTCGTCTCCACCGTCGTCGCGGGCGTGCTCGGCTACTTCGTCTCGGGCGCCGCAGAAGCCGCCGCCGGCGTCGCGGGCGCGGTGCTCAGCTCACTCGGTGCGGCACCGCTCGTCGCGGGCACGCTGCGCCGTGGTGGCACCCGCGGGGGCACGGCCGTGATCATCGCGGGCATCGCAGTCGTCGCGGCCGCCCTCGCGTTCGTGCCGGTCCTCGGCTACATCGAGGCGCTCGCCGTCCCGGCGCTCGGCCTGCGCCTGCGGCGCCGCGCGCCGGACACGCACGCCGGCCTGCGCAGCCTCACCAAATAGTGGCGAAGCCGGTCGTGCTGATCGTCATCGACGGCCTGACGCCGTCGATGTTCGAGGCCGCCGACACGCCTGCGCTGCGCTTCCTCGCCGAGCACGGCGCGTACCACCGCGCGGCGTCGGTGTTCCCGTCGCTCACACCGGTGTGCCTGTCGTCGATCGCGACCGGCGCGTATCCCGACGTGCACGAGATCCCGCACCTCGTGTGGTGGTACCGGAAGGAGCAGCGCATCGTCGAGTACGGCTCGTCGTTCGGCGCAGTGCGCGCGGCCGGCATCGCCCGCTCGCTGCGCGACACGATCGTCGACCTCAACGCGCGCCACCTCGGCAAGTGTGCGCAGACCGTGTACGAGCAGCTCGAGGACGCGGGGCTGACGACCGCTGCGATCAACATCACGTGCTACCGCGGCCGCCACCGACACCTGCCGACGATCCCGGGCGTGCCTGCCGTGTACGGGCCGCGCCGCTTCTTCTTCTACTCGCTGTACGAGAGCGACCGCACGGGCGCGCCGCTCGCCGTGCGCAACCGCTCGATCGGCTCGATCGACGCGTACGCGGCATCGGTCGGGCGATGGCTCGTGACACGCGACGGCTTCGACCTGCTCGTCTTCTACCTGCCGGACTACGACTACGCGTCGCACGCAACGGGGCCCGACACGAGTCATGAGGCGCTCGCGCGCAGCGACGCGGCGATCGCAGCGCTGATGGACGCCGCCGGCGGGCCGGATGCGTTCCTCGACCGCTACGCCGTCGTCGTCTGCTCCGACCACGGGCAGTCGCTCGTCGAGAGCACCGCGAAGCTCGACGCCGGCGACGACCTCGTCACCGCGTCGAACCGAGCCGCGATGGTCTACACGGAGAACGCGCGCGCCGTCGCCGAGCGGCTCGATGCGGAGCCTGCCGCGGGCATTGTGCTGTTCCAGGAGAACGGCGAGCTCGTCGCGCGCCGTGACGGCGACGAAGACCTCGCGCTGCTCGACGCGGTGCCCGACGGCCGGGCGCGCGCGGCGGCTGCGCTGCGCAAC
>DASZBP010000121.1:0-1729 GCA_035943915.1 Gaiellaceae bacterium
GGTAGCGCACGAGGTCGGCCGCCTCGATCGCGGCGTGCGCGCGGGCGAGCGGGAACTGCACGCCCTGGTTCGCGCCGATCGGCCGGCCGAAGACGATGCGCTCGTTCGCATAGCGCACGGCGCTCTCGACGAACCAGTGGCCGTCGCCGATGCACTCGGCTGCCAGCAGGATCCGCTCGGCGTTCATGCCGTCGAGGATGTGCCGGAAACCCTTGCCTTCCTCGCCGACCAGCGCTTCGGCGGGGACCTCGACGCCGTCGAGGAACACCTCGGTCGTGGCGTGGTTCATCATCGTCGCGATCGGCCGAACGGTGATGCCCGGCGTGTGCATGTCGACGAGGAACACGGAAAGCCCGTCACCTTTCCGCTCGACCTCCTCCAGCGGCGTCGTGCGCGCGAGCAGGAACATCAGGTCGGAGTGCTGCGCGCGCGACGTCCAGATCTTCTGCCCGCGGATCACGTAGCCGTCGCCGGTGCGCGTAGCCGTGGTCTGGATCCGGGTCGTGTCGGAGCCCACCGTCGGCTCGGTCACGCCGAAGGCCTGCAGGCGCAGCTCGCCGCGCGCGATGCGCGGCAGGTAGCGCTCTTTCTGCTCAGCGCTGCCGTGCCGTAGCAGCGTCCCCATCGTGTACATCTGCGCGTGGCATGCGGCGGCGTTGCCGCCGGACGCGTTGATCTCCTCGAGGATCACGCTCGCCGCGGCGAGCGAGAGCCCCGACCCGCCGTACTGCTCGGGGATCAGCGCGGCGAGCCAGCCCGCCTCGGTAAGCGCGGCGACAAACTCCTCGGGGTACGTGTCGGGCTCGAGCGACCGCCAGTAGCCGCCGTCGAAGCCGGAGCAGAGCTCGCGGACCGCCCGCCGGATGTCATCGAGTTCAGGCATTGCTTGATGCGTATCTTTGCTTGGTTGCTTCACGGTGCGCGGGCGGACGCGTTACGTTCGGAGCGGTGGGTCCCTGGCGCACCGCCTGGCATCGGCTCAAGCGCGACCGGTGGTCTCTTGCCGCGCTCATCGTCCTCTGCGTTCTCGTCGTCACCTCCGCTGCCGGTGGGCCCGTCGTGTCGAAGCTCGTCGGCCACAGTGGCGAGGACATCTTCCCCTACGCCACGGGCGTGAACTTCAAGCCGGTGGGGCCGTGGACGCGCGTGCCGGCCGTGCACGCGGCGCGCACGGACATCTACGGCGGGACGCTGCCGCCGCCCAGGCACGTGAAGAAGACCCTGCTCGTCTTCGGGGGCGACGGAGTCCTTGGGCGGGACGAGTTCATCCGTGTCCTCGACGGCGGGCGGGCATCCCTCGAGATCGGGCTGCTCGCTGCGCTCGTCTCGCTCGTGCTCGCGGTCCCGATCGGCGCAGTGGCCGGTTACTTCGGCGGCTGGATCGACGCCGTCGTGTCACGCGTCACAGAGACCGCGATGGCGTTCCCATTGCTGCTCTTCCTCGTCTTCGCGAGCGTGCACCTCGGCTCGCTCGTGCGCGACATCGGCGTCGGCAACGTCGTTCCGCGCGGCGTGATCGGCGAGGCGATTCTCATCGGCCTTTTCACGGCCTTCTACCCGCTGCGGCTCGTGCGTGCGCAGCTCCTCACATTGAAGAAGGCGGAGTTCGTCGAGGCGACCGAGATGGTCGGCTCCTCGGACTTCCGCATCCTGCGCCGACACCTCCTGCCGCACCTCGTCCCGACGATGCTCGTCTGGGGAGCCATCGCCGTCGGCACGAACATCCTGC
>DASZBP010000122.1:0-4269 GCA_035943915.1 Gaiellaceae bacterium
GATCGACCGCTTCGAGCCGAGCTCCACCTTGCGCTCCCATGGCAGGTGGCAGGCGTCGAGGTGCGCCTCGGGGACCGGCGCGACGAGCGGCGGCAGCTCCGTCGGGCACGGCCCGAACGCATACGGGCAGCGCGGGTGGAACGGGCAGCCGGAGGGCGGCGAGATCATCGCCGGCGGCGAGCCCTCGATCGGCACGAGCGCCTCCAGGCGCTTCTCGATCGACGGCATCGAGTCGAGCAGCCCCCATGCGTATGGATGCTGTGGCTGCGCGAACACCTGGCCTGCGGCGCCGTACTCCATGATCCGCCCGGCGTACATCACGAGCACCGTGTTCGCGGTCTCCGCGACGACGCCGAGGTCGTGCGTCACGAGGATGACGCCGATGTTGAACTCCTTCTTGACCTGGTCGATCAGCTCGAGGATCTGCGCCTGCACCGTCACGTCGAGCGCGGTCGTCGGCTCGTCGGCGATCAGCACCGAAGGGTTGTGCACGAGCGCCATCGCGATCATCGCGCGCTGGCGCATGCCACCCGAGTACTGATGCGGATAGTCGCGCGCGCGGCTTTTCGCGTTCGGGATGCCGACCTGGTCGAGGAGTTCGACGGCGCGGGCGCGCGCCACGTCCTTGCTCACGTCCCTGTGCGCGCGCACCGCCTCCGCGATCTGGTCCCCGACGCGGTACATCGGGTGGAGGCTCGCGAACGGGTCCTGGAAGATCATGGCGATGTCCTTGCCGCGGATCTGCCGCATCTCCTCCGTCGGCAGCGTCAGCAGGTCTCGCCCTTCGAAGAGGATCTCGCCGGTGATGATCGTGCGCGTCCGCGAGAGCAGCCCCATCGTTGCGAGGTTCGACACGCTCTTGCCGGAACCGGACTCGCCGACCACGCCGAGCGTCTCGCCGCGGCGCAGCGAGTAGGACACGTCGCTGACCGCCTGCACCGCGCCGTCAGGCGTCGGGAAACGGACCGTCAGCCCGCGAACGTCGAGCAGAGGTTCGCCGCCGGGTGCGCTCACGCGTAGCGGACTCGAGGATCGATGAACGCGTAGAGGATGTCGACGAGCAGGTTCGCGAGCGCGACCGCGACTGCGGCCATCAGCACGACGCCCGAGACGATCGGCAGGTCCTGCTGCGTTGCGCTGTTGATCGCGAGGTAGCCGAGCCCCTGGATGTTGAACACGGTCTCGGTGATAACCGCGCCGCCGACGAGCAGCGCGATGTCCATGCCGAACATCGTGACGATCGGCGTGAGGCTCGCGCGCAGCCCGTGCTTGAAGATGACCTGTCGCTCCGACAGGCCCTTGGCGCGCGCGGTGCGTATGTAGTCCTCGCCGAGCGTCTCGAGCAGGTTGTTGCGCGTCATCCGCGCGTAGAACGCCGCGTAGAGCATCGCGAGCGTGACCCACGGCAGGATCATGTGCGAGAAGAATCCGGTCGGGCTGTTCGCAGGCGACACGTAGCCGGTACCTCCGGCCCAGCCGAGCTCCGCCCAGAAGACGTAGAGCATGATCAGCCCCAGCCAGAACACCGGAGTTGAGATGCCGAAGAGCGCAAAGCCCATCGCGAAGCGGTCGGCGAACGAGCGCCGGCGGACCGCCGACAGCACGCCGATCGCGACGCCGGAGAAGAGCCAGAGCACAGCCGCGCCGGCGATCAGCAGCAGCGTGCGCGGCGCGCGTGCAAAGACGAGGGACTTGACCGACGCTCCCGATGCGAAGGTGAAGCCGAGACCGGGCCAGCCGTACTGGTCGCCGGTGAAGAAGCGCCACGAGAACCTCCCGAACTGCTGGTACCACGGGAGGTTGAGACCCAGGCGGTGGCGGATCGACTCGAGCTCGGTCGGCGTCGGGTTCTTGCCCGCAAAGCGCAACGCCGGGTCGCCCTGCGGCAGCTTGTAGAAGACGAGATAGGTGATGCCGAGCACGCAGAACACGACAACGAGTGTCCAGAGAAGGCGGCGGGCGATGTAGAAGGCCATGTTGTTGTCTGCTTGTGAATCGGGGTGGAGCGCCCTGCGGCGCCCCACCCCTTTTCGTTACCTGGTTACTGCTTGACCGACACCTGCGAGTAGGCGGGGCCGTCGCTGAACTGGTCGTAGTTCCAGTGCGTGACCTTGGGGCCGACGATGAACACGTTGTTCGACCACAGGTACGGGATCCACGGGACGACCTGCGTCATCAGCTTCTTGTCCAGGTTCTCCCAGCACGTGACACGTGCCTGGTTGAGCTTGGTCTGGCAGCTGTCGATGTCGGGGTTGACCGTCGGAAGATTGGTGAGGTTGCCCTTGACACCAATCGACTTGGCGGTCGCCGCATCGAGTCCGACGAGCGAGTAGTTCGTGTTACCGGACTTGATGATCGCCCGGCCGTCGAACAGCTCGCCGAAGAACGTGTACGGGTCGGCGTAGTCCTTACCCCAACCAGGGCGCTCCGAGATCGGAACGTTCTTGGAAGGCGTCTGGATGGTGGTGTACGCACCGTTGATCTGGCGCACGGTGAACGTGATGCCGATCTTCTTCGCATCAGCCTGGATGACCGGGATCATGCGGTTGTCCACCGCACGGGTGTCGCCGATCATCAGCACGCCCTTGCACGCCGACGCGGTGCACTTGCCGGTCTTGCCCGGGTCGTACTTCGACTGCTTCATCTCGGCCATCGCCTTGGCGAGGTCGCCCGACTCGTTCGGAGACGCGTACGGGTCGTACTCCGACAGGCCGCCGCCGTAGAGCACCGGCGGGACGATGTGCGTTGCGACCTGGCCCTCGATCGGACCGCCCCAGGCGAGACGGAGTGCGTTCTTGTCCATGATGTAGTTCATGGCCTTACGCACGTGAATGTCGTCGAACGGAGCCTGCGTCAGGTTCATCGTGATGTACCAGGTGCGGTCACCGACGTTCGGCAGGAGCCGTGCCTTGAGGTTCGCAGTGGTCGCGTACTGGCGCAGCGTCTTCGGCGACGGGCTGGACTGCTCGTCGTCGTACTGGCCGGCAGTGACCTTGTTGAAGATGTCGTCAGCGTTCGAGTTGATGACGAAGTTGAACTTGTCCGGATAGTTCTTCCGGTACGGGTCGGTCGACTGGTCGTAGTTCGGGTTGCGGACCAGCGAGATGTGGTTCCCGTCTGCGCCTGCGTAGCCGCTGAACGGCTTGAGCGCGGAGCAGCTCGAGAACGTCGTTCCCACGGAGCCGACCATCGTGTACGGGCCGCTCGAGATCAGGTCGCGGCCGTAGTCGCCCGGCTTGCCTTCGAAGCACTTGCCGACTTCCGGCGGGATCGGTGCCGTCGCCGGCATCGACATGCGCAGGTTGAAGTCGCCCGTGGGCTTCGTCAGGTGAATGACGAGCGTGTTGTTGTCAGGCGTCGAGATGCCCGAGACCGGCGTGAAGGACTTCGCCTTCGACGCGGCGTCCCAGCCCTTGATCACCGTGTAGTAGAAGCCGTACTCGCCGCCGTCGTTGGCGTCCGCAAGCCGGTCGAGCGCGTAGGCGACGTCCTTGGACGTGATCACGCGATTGACCGGCGGACCGAACTTGATGCCGGAGCGCAGCTTGTACGTGTAGGTGAGGCCACCGTCCGTCGGCTGCGGCACGTCGGTCGCAAGGTCGCCGATGAGCTCGTTGCCCGCGGCGCCCGGCTGGTGCTTGTAGCCGATGAGCGAGCGGGTGAGCAGGTTCACGTAGATGCCCCAGGCGTTGCCCAGGTACTCGCCGGTCGGGTCGAAGTTGTCCGTGAAGCCGAACGACTGCTCCCAGCCGACGGTGTACGTGCCGCCCTTGGCGGGCGAGCCGTTGTCGTAGCTCTTGCTCGGGGTGCTGGCGCCGCCGCCCTGGCTCGAGCTCGTCGTCGTAGTGGAGCCGTTCGAGTTCTTCTTAGAGCCGCACCCGGCGGCGAGGGCCGCAAGCGCGACCAGCGCGGCCACGAAGACCGCGAAACGGAGATATCTCCTCATGTCGCTGTTGCTCCTCCTTCCTTCCACCTCGTCGGGTGGCCAGGGGGGTTGGTTGTTGATGTGCTGTGGGGGGAAAGCTCTCATGTCAGCGCTCCGTGCGCACGTCAAATGCGTCGCGAAGTCCGTCACCGAGCAGGTTGAACGCGAGCGTCGTGATGATCAGGAACGCGCCGGGGAAGAGCATGAGCCACCAGGCGACGTTGTAAAGGCCGTTCGTGTAGACCTCGCTGAGGATCTGGCCCCACGACGGCGTGGTCGACGGGACGCCGAGCCCGAGGAACGACAGGCCCGCCTCGAACAGGATGTTGCTCGGGATCAGCAGG
>DASZBP010000123.1:0-4366 GCA_035943915.1 Gaiellaceae bacterium
CGACGCCCTGCTCGCACTGCGCGGTGCTGCTCAGCGGCTGAGCGTTCGCCACGAGTCGGCGCAGCGGCTGCTCGGCGAGCTGCACACGGAGTTGGAAGAGGCGCGCTGCCGTCCGTCCGGCCCGTCCCCCGCAGCGCTCGGCGATGCCGCCGACGAGGCCGACGCCGCCGCGCGCACCGCGGTGCGCGAGCACGAGGATCTTCAGGCCCGCGTCACGCTTGCGCGCGAGCGGCTCACCGCGCTCGAGCAGTCGCTCGCAGACCGCGAGGGCATGCCGCCGGCAGCGCGCGCGCTTGCCGCGCAGGGCGAGCAGCTGGCGCTGCAGACGCTCGAGGTCGCGGCAGGCAGCGAGCGCGCGGTCGCGGCCTCGCTCGGTCACCGTGCATCCGCCGTGCTCGCGTCGAGTGCAGCGCGAGCGCTCGAGCTCGCAGAGCAGGCGCAGTCGTCGGGGCTCGGCTCGGTGCTGATCCTGGTCGGTCACGACACGCGCGCACTGGCGAGCCTGCCGGTCGTTCCGCGCGACGAGCTGCTCGCGTCACAGGTACCCGCTGTCACGGCGGAGGGCATCGGTTGGGACCCGCAGCGCGGCGAGCTCTGGTTCGCGGGCGAGACGGCCGAGGCCGTCCTGCTCGAGCTCGACGCCCGCCGCCGCGAGCTCCACACCGAGCTCGACGAGCTCGTCGCGCGCGTCGAGCGTGCAGGCGAGCAGGTCGTCGAGGCGAAGGCGCGCGCCGAGGCTGCCGCGGCGGCGTTCGCGCCGGTGGCGCACCTGCGCACGCAGCGTCGCGCCGACCCCGCCCGGCTCGAGCGGCTGGTGCGTGGCACGGAGCGCCTCGACGAGACGCTGCGCATCGCCGCGGCCACAGCGGCACGGCTCGAGACGCCGCTCGCAGAGCGCGCGTCGCGGCTCGGCGAAGACCTGCGCGGCATTGCCGCGCGCGAGTCCGACCTCCGCCGCATCGTCGCGGAGATCGACGCGCGCGCACTCGCGGCCGAGCGCCGCGCCGGCGGACGCACCGCGATCGCGGCACCCGGCGACGCCGAGGCACTCCGCTTCGAGGCCGAGTCCCTCTCGGGTATCGCCGCCGAGGCGGCCGAGCAGGCCGAGTCGGCCGCCGAGCGCGCGCGTGTCGCTGCGCGCGCCCTGGCCGACGCTGACCCGGGTGCGTCGCGCCGGCCGAACGAGCTCACGCTCGAGCGGCTCGCCGCGGGAGTGGGCCGGCTGGAGTCCGCGCTCGCCGTCGACGCCGACCGCTTCGAGGCTCCGGTACGCGAGCGCGCGGAAGCGCAGGCGGCACGCACGAGCGAGCTGGGTGCTGCGCTGCGGCGGCTCGGAGCGGATGAGGTCGAGCTGCGCCAGAAGGCTGCGGAAGCCGGTGAGCGGCTCGCGGCGATCGACGTGGAGCTCGCGCGCACGGACGCCGAGCGCGACGAGGCGAAGCGCCGGCTCGACGCGGCAGGCGAGGAGCCGGCGGAAGGGGAGGACCGTGACCAGATGGCGGAGACGCTCACGCGCTACGAGAAGCGGCGCGAGCAGCTCGGGCAGGTCAACCCGCTCGCGAAAGAGGAGTACGAGGCCGAGAAGGTGCGCCTCGAAGAGCTCTCCGTGCAGCGGGCCGACCTGGAGAAGAGCCTCGAGGAGCTCGAGAAGCTGCGCGACGATCTCACGCGCACCGTCGAGACGCGCTTCGCCGAGACGTTCACCGCCGTCGAGAAGCATTTCCACGACGTCGCGACGACGTTGTTCCCCGGCGGCGAAGGCCGCCTGCGTCTGACGGACGCCGAGGACGAGGGTGAAGAGCCCGGCGTGGAGGTCGAGCTGCGCCCGGCGGGCAAGCGCGTGACCCGGCTGTCACTGCTGTCCGGCGGCGAGAAGTCACTGGGCGCGATCGCGTTCCTGTTCTCGCTGTTCCTCGCCCGGCCGAGCCCGTTCTATCTTCTCGACGAAGTCGAGGCCGCGCTCGACGATACGAACATCGGTCGCTTCACGCAGCTGCTGCGCACGTACGCCGACCGCGCGCAGTTCATCGTCATCACGCACCAGAAGCGCACGATGGAAGCGGCGGACGTGCTGTACGGCGTGACGATGGGGCAGGACGGCGTGTCGCAGATCGTGTCGCGGCGCCTGCCGCGCGAAGAGGAAGCGGCCGCGACCGCGTGAACGATCTCGACTTCGTGCACGACGTCGTCGAGTTGCTGTCGTCGCGCGGGGTCAAGGTCTGGGTCTTCGGCGGCTGGGCAGAGCAGCTCGTCGGCATCACCGCGCCCCGACGTCACGTCGATGTCGACCTGCTCTATCCGGCGCAGTCGTTCGAAGAGATCGACGCGCTCGATCTTCCATGGATCGATGCGCAGCGCCACGCGCACAAGCGCGCCTTCGCGCACGACGGTGTGCTCGTTGAGGTGTTCCTCGTGAAGCGCGACGATTTCGGTCTCTACACGGAGCTGCCGGGCGGCACGTTCCGCTGGCCGCGCGACGTGCTTTCAGGCGTGCACGGCCTGCGGGTCGTGGGGCCGGACTCGCTGACGCGGTATCGCGCCGCGCACACGCAGTACGCGGCGTAGCCGTAGTCTCGGTTTACTGAAGCACGGGTGGCTGAGCCCCACAGACCTGCGGCGGCGTCTTCCAGCTGACGCGTTCGCCCTGGGAACCCGCGGCCGTGATTGCGATCTGTCCGCATCCTGCCATCGGCAGGTCGTGCGCGAAGCGCGCGGTGAACGTGCCGCGACCGTTCGTCAGCACACGCTTCGACAACTTGACCTTCCCGTTGCTCACCGTCACGAGCACACGCTCGGCGTGGCGAAAACCGGTTCCTGCGACAGTGGCAGGAGCGCGGTCGGCGAGATGCACACGAGGCGTGCCGGCGGCGAGAGCTGTCGGGACGAGCAGCAGCGCGATGATCGCGATAAGGGCAATGCGCATCCCTGCATAGTGCCCCATCTCTGCATGTTTGGAAACAGTGCGATACGCTTCCTAACACATACATAGGAACTGACGGCCAGGCCCGCCGTTGGTGACGAGACCACGAGGGGGGAACATTCGTGAGATTGCCACGTGGGCGTCGTGCTGCTTTGGCAGCAGGGACGTTCGTGATTCTCGTTGCAGTGGCCATCGGTGCCGCGTTCACGCTGCACCGCGACAACAACCCGTTTGAGGGCAAGACGAACAAGTACTCGAAGGGCGACCCCGATGCCCAGACGAAGATCGGGAGCACGGGCAATCTCGGAGGCCCTGGCGGTTACGCAGCGGAGCAGCTCGGAGCGCTCGCGTATCCGTCCAACTCCATTCCGGCGAGCCTGCTGAAGAACGAACGCGACTACTACCACGGCAAGATCAAGGGACGGAGCAAGGTGTCGAAGCACGGCTGGCAGCTCGCCGGCCCTTCGACCGCGACGCAGCCTGCGGTCCTGAACTTCTTCGACTTTCAGGCATCCGACTTCCAGGTATCCGGCCGTGTGACAGCACTCGCGGTCGACAGCAAGTGCGGTGCAACGTCGTGTCGCATGTGGGCGGCCGCAGCCGGCGGCGGCATCTGGGCAACCGATAACGCTCTCGCCTCGAACCCGAGGTGGACGTTCGTGTCCGCCGGGTTCGCGACGAACGCAATCGGTGCGCTGACGTATGACTCGAAGACCGGCACGCTGTATGCCGGCACCGGTGAGCCGAACGCGTCGGGCGACTCCGAGTCGGGCGTCGGCATCTACGCGTCGACGGATGGCGGGAAGAAGTGGACGTTCCTGCAGGGGAGCGCGTCCACGATGAACGCGCGCTCCATCTCGTCGATCGTCGTCGATCCGACGAACCCGAAGACGCTGTACGTCGGCACGGCCCGCGGCGTTCGCGGCGTGTCGGCCGTCACGGGTGGATCAGTCTCGCTGGCACCGGATGCGGCGCCATGGGGTCTCTACAAGACGACCGACGGCGGCGGGACGTTCACCGAGGTGTGGGACGGGCACGGCTCGGCCCGCGGCGTGAACCACGTCGAGATGGACAGCCACGGCACGATCTACGCTGCGGCGTTCCAGCAGGGCATCTGGCGCTCAGCCGACGGCGGGGCCACCTGGGAGCAGGTCTTCGCGACGCAGGATCCGGCCAACAACTCGGCGCGTACGGAGTTCGCGCTGAACACGACGTCCGACGGTCACACTCGCATCTACGTCGGCGACGGCGGCGAGGAGACCGATACGGCGTTCCCGCCACACTCGAACAGCGGTGTCTACCGTGCAGACGCGATCGACACGAAGACGTCCGCGGAGCTCACCGACGGCGTAACGAACCCGGCGTACGTGGCGCTCACGAATCCCGCAGAGGGACGCGCGGCTCCGACGTACGACTACTGCGAAGGCCAGTGCTGGTACGACAACT
>DASZBP010000124.1:0-2662 GCA_035943915.1 Gaiellaceae bacterium
CTGGGCACGGAGGCGCCGGACGGCGAAGTGGCGTCGCTCGTTGCGGAAGCCGCGCGTGACGTACGGCCGCGCGGCGCGCCCGATGCGGCCGCCGAGCTTGCTGAACTCGCGATCCGGCTGACCCCACCCGAAGAGGTCGAGGCGAACGACCGCCGCGCCCTCGATCGCGGCTACTACCTCGCCGAAGCAGGCGACACCGAGACGGCACGCCATGTGATGCTGGAAGTCGGAAATCGCCCCGGTCCGCTGAAAGCAAGAGCGCTGCTCGACATCGCCGGCCTCGACTACTGGGGTGAAGGCAGCGCACCCGCGGTCGCGCGCTGCGAGCAGGCACTCGCGGCGGCCGACGGCCAGCTCGCCCTGCAAGCTGCCTGTCACGCGGAACTGGCGGTCTACTGCGACTTCGACGCCGCACGTGCGCAGCGGCATGCACGAACGGCGCTCGAACTGCTCGAGCCCGAAGGCGACAGCGCTGACCCCGACACACTGATCGATGCGCTACTCGGCGCCGCGCGGGCGAGTCTCGTGCTCGGAAGAGGGTTACCGCGGGACCTGATCACACGCGCGTACACGTGCGAATCACGAGCCGCTCCCAGCCTCTATCGCTCTCGCGTGGGCGGGCAGTTAGGCCAATGGCTCAAATATCTCGATGACTTCACCGGCTCCCGCGCGACGCTCGAGGAAGCGCTTGCTCAAGCCGCCCGAGACGGCGACGAGAGCTCAACACCCAACATCCTGATGCACCTCGCACAGGTCGAATGCTGGGCGGGCAACTGGCCGCTCGCATCGCGCTACGCGAACCAGAGCGTCGAGCTCGCCGAACAGGTCGGGCAGAACTTCGGCGGCCCGCCGGCGGTGCGGGCTCTCATCGACGCCCACCAAGGGAACATCGAGCGGGCGCGTAGCACGATCGAATCACGACTGGACTTCGTGCAGCCGATCGCGGTGCCGCTCTATCTCCGGGCGTTCGGCTTCCTCGAGCTCTCGCTCGGGAACGCCGCCGCGGCCGAGCCGCTCTTGTCCCGCGCGCTCGATGACGCCGAAGGATTCGGCATCCGCGAACCGGGCGTCTACCGAGTCCACGCCGACCTGATCGAAGCATTGATCGGCACCGGCCGGCTCGACAGGGCGGAAGCCGTTCTTGCCGGCTTCGAGCAACGCGCGCGAGCCAGCGGTCTCCCTTGGTCGCTTGCGACCAGCGCACGGTGCCGTGGGCTGCTGCTCGCCGCACACGCAGAGCTCGACGCCGCCGAAAGCGCGCTCGAGGCGGCACTTCTAGAGCACGAGCAGCTACCTGTGCCCTTCGAACGCGCACGGACATTCCTGGCGCTCGGCCTCCTCCAACGACGACGGAACCAGCGGCGACACGCAAACGAGTCGCTCAGCCAAGCGCTTGCAATCTTCGCCGAGCTAGGTGCTCCCCTCTGGGTAAGACGAGTGCAAAGCGAGCAACGGCCAATCGGAGGGCGACCCACAAGCCCTCGCGCGTTGACCCCGTCCGAACAGCGCGTCGCCGACCTGGCAGCGAGCGGCATGACCAACCGCCAGGTCGCGGCGGCGCTGTTCATCAGCCCCAAGACCGTTGAAGCGAACCTCGCCCGGATCTACCGGAAACTCGAGATCCGCTCGCGCGCCGAACTCGGCGCACACAACGCCATCAAGCCGCCCGGATGATTCGTCGCATGAAGGAGTGGTCACGCCTGGGAGGCTACTGGCGGAACCCATCGCGATCACGGTTTTGATGCAGTGGGCCGGGTAGGGATCGAACCTACGACCTTGGGATTAAAAGTCCCCTGCTCTACCAACTGAGCTACCGGCCCTCGAGGCGTACAGTGTCCCGATGGGGAAAGGGTACGCAGAAGGCTCAGCCGTCGAGGAGCGTCTCGCGGCGCTCGAGCGCGGCGACGACCTCGATGCCCGCCGCAACACCGGCCGCACCGCGGTCTTCGGCTCCACCGAGGACGACGCGGAGTCGCATTTCCTCGGCTGGGAAGACGAGGTCGATTCCGACGCGCTGTTCGCTTCCGGCGAGGCGTGGGGGATCAAGCTCGTGCGCGTCCGCGACTAGCCGGCGGAAAGCGGCGGGCTCGTCTGCTGGAGGACCGGACCGGGGTTGACCTGGCTGACGAGGCGCACGTCGAACCGGTACGTCCCGGGCTTCAGCTTGGCCTGCGGCACGGTGACGGCGACCGGCGCGAAGCCGCCGCGCAACGAGCCGCGCGTCGCGACGACCGGCTTGCCGTTCGCGTCGTCGAGCGTCACGAGATAGAGACAGTCGTGCGCACATCCGAGCAGCAGCGGCTGACTCGGTGCCGTCGGGAACTCAAGCGTCGACGCGACTGCGGGCACGGCGACGCCGGGGCAGATCGTGGCTCCGCGCTGGAGCGCCACCACCGCGGCCTTGAGCACGCTCGGGTCGTCGACGAGCGCTCCGCTGATCGTGAAGTCGCACGGCGACAACGTCGTCGCCCCGTCGAGGTACACCGGCACGGATTGCGCGCCGAGCGATTGCGCTGCCACCAGGAAGTCGACGCCCGTTGGGATCGTCGACGTCACGAGCGCGCCGACCGGCGTGGTCGGGAGTGCCGCCTTTGCAGTCGCGTAGACCGATGGGTCGCTCGTCGCAACGACAAGCCGTGCGAGCGGCGGCAGCGACTGCAGG
>DASZBP010000125.1:0-11513 GCA_035943915.1 Gaiellaceae bacterium
CCGCGAGCGCATTCACGTCGATGCCGCGCGTGACCACGTTCCGGCGCGCCTGCTCCCACGTCACCGCCGCCTCCTCGAGCGCCTCGGCCGCGACGACCGTCAGCTGGTAGCCGCGCGTCCCGTGGAAGGTCCCGCTGTCGGCGGCGTAGCGGTCGCCGGCGAGGCCTCTGCCGACCACCGCTTCCGCTGAGTCGAGCCGCGCCATCGCCGCTTCCGCGTCCGGGGCGACGAGGAGGCCGGCGACCGTCCCGGTTCCTGCATCCGTCCCGTATGGGCGGTCGATGCCGAGGTGGACGTCGAGCGGCGCGACCAGCCAGCCGCCGTCGATCGCCGCCGGGAGCTCGCCGTCGACCGGCCCCGAAGGCGAGCCGTACATCAGCACCGCCTCGTCGCCGGCCTGCGCGATCCAGTAGCCGGGCCACGAGAACGAGGATGCGTCGGCGATCGGCACGAGCCCGAGGTTGCGCTCGGCCAGCCATGCGCGGAAGAACGCGACCGGCTCTCCCTCGGCGGGCGGGATGCTGATCCGGAGAATCGCTTCGAGTCCTTCGCGGAGACCGTTCATCGCCGAGAGCTAGTGTGCCGACCGTGATCGACCTGCGCTCGGACACCCAGACGCGGCCCTCGCGCGCGATGCGCGACGCGATGGCAAATGCCGAGGTCGGCGACGAGCAGGAGCGCGAAGACCCGACCGTTCTCGAGCTCGAGCGGCGCGCGGCCGAGCTGCTCGGCCAGGAGGAGGCGGTCTACCTCCCGACCGCGACGATGGGCAACCAGATCGCCCTCGCGATCCTCGGCGAGCGCGGCACCGAGCTCGTGGTCGAGGAGCGCGCGCACATCATGACCTCCGAGCTCGGCGGCGCCGGCTACCACAGCGGCCTGCAGACGCGGCCGTTGCCGGGCTACCGCGGCCGCCTGACGCCCGAGCAGATCCGCAACGTGGGGTGGAAGGACGGCGACTTCTGGACGCCGCGCGCATCGATTCTCGCGCTCGAAAACACGCACAACACGTCGGGCGGAAGTGTCTGGCCGGTCGACGAGCTGCGCGCCGTAGTCGACACGGCACGGGAGCTCGGCATGCGCACGCATCTCGACGGCGCGCGGCTGATGAACGCGGCCGTGGCAGCCAAGACACCGGCGGCGCAGATCGCCGGCATGTTCGACACCGTCACGCTTTGCCTTTCGAAAGGCCTTGGCTGCCCGCTCGGCGCACTCATCGCCGGCTCCTCAGAGCTCATGTACCGCGCGCGCGTCGAGAAGCACCGCTTCGGCGGCGCGATGCGCCAGGCCGGCATCGTCGCCGCGGCGGGCGTGTACGCGCTCGAGCACAACATCGACCGCCTCGCCGACGACCACGCACGCGCGCGCCGGCTCGCTGAGGGATGGGCCGCCGCAGGGCTGCCGGTCGACCTCGAGCTCGTGCAGTCGAACTTCGTCCAGCTCGAGGTCGGCGTCAACGTCGAAGAAGCGAAGGCGCGCATCCGCGAGCACGGCGTGCTGCTGTCGCAGACGACGCCGACGCGGCTTCGTGCCGTCATCCACCTCGACATCACCGATGAGGACATCGACGGCGCGATCGAAGCCGTGCCGCAGGCGCTCGGGACGCATGTATATGCCTGACACGACCGCGCTCGACCGGCTGCTGCAGGAGAAACAGGCCGACCGACTGCCCTCGGTCGCCGCGTCCGTGGTGCGCAAGGGCGACATCGTGTGGTCGAACGCTGTTGGCTACGCGAACTACGACGGGGATGTCGAGGCGACGCCCACGACGCAGTACCGCATCGGCTCGATCACGAAGACGTTCACTGCGACGGCGATCATGCAGCTGCGCGACGCGGGCGAGCTCGAGCTCGACGACCGGCTCGACAAGCATCTCCCGGACATCGACAGCGGCCCGACCCTGCGCCGGATGCTCTCGCACCTCAGCGGCATGCAGCGCGAGGTGGGCGAGATGTGGGTCGACGGCACCACGCCCACCGAGGAAGACCTGATCGCCGGCTACGTCCTCGACGCGCACCAGGCCCATCACTATTCGAACCTCGCGTTCGGCCTGCTCGGCCGCGTCGTCGCCGCGCGCTCCGGCATCCCGTACACGCAGTACGTCGACGAGCGCATCCTCGCGCCGCTCGGCATGCAGCGCACGACGTGGTTCTCGCAGGAGCCGAAGGCGCAGGGCTACCTCGTCAACGATTACGCGCGCACCGTGTGGAAGGAGCCGGAGAGCGACCTCGGCGGGGTCGCCGCGATGGGGCAGCTCTGGTCGACGGTCGAGGATCTCGCGACCTGGGCGACGTTCCTCGCGCGCGGCGCCGAGGGCGTGCTCGACGAGAAGACCATCGAGTCGATGTGGTTCCCGCAGGTCATGTACTTCCCCGATCGCTGGGTGCTCGGCTGGGGCCTTGGCCTGATGCTCTACAACCACGAAGGGACGATCTACGGCGGCCACGGCGGCGCGATGGCGGGGCATCTCGCGGGCGTCTACGTCGACCGCAAGACGCAGGTCGGCGCCGCAGCGCTGACGAACTCGGGCTCGCGCGCCGACATGGACATGCTCGCGATCGAGCTCGCCGCGAAGGCGCGTGAGCTGTGGCCGGAGGAGATCGAGGTGTGGCGCCCGGAAGAAGAGCCGCCCGCGAACATCGCCGCGATCCTCGGCACGTGGTGGTCGGAGGGCACGGAGTTCCTCTTCTGGTGGGAGAAAGGGAAGCTCCACGCGCGCGTGGCATCACTGCCGCCCGGGCGTGGTGAGACGACGTTCGAGCCGCAGGGCGACCACTTCCGCGCCGTCGAAGGCCGCGAACGCGGTGAGCACCTCTACATCCGGGGCGAGGAGATGGTGTGGGCCGGCTACTCCTTTACGCGCACGCAGCAGCCGTTCAAGGCCTAGCCGTCGTCGCGGTCGCCGGGACGCTCGTCGTCTCGGGCGACCAGACCGTCGGCGGTGTCGCGGTCGGCCGTGGGACGCTTGCGCAGGCGACAGCGCGCTTCGGTGCGCCGACGTCGGCGAGTGCCGAGGGAGGCGGCGTCACATGCAAGGTGACGTGGCGGCCGCTCGGGCTGACGATGAGCTTCCTCGACTTCGCGAACCATGCCTGCCGCGATGGCGGGCTCGTGATCGCGACCATGACGAGCCGTGCGCACTGGCGCACCTCGCACGGGCTGCGGGTCGGCGACGCGGTCACGCGGCTTCGCGCGCTCTATCCCCACGCGCGCCTGCACGCGGACGGGTACTGGCTCGTCGTGCGCCAATCGTGCCAGGAGGTCGGGGCGCAGTTGTATCCCGGCCTGCTGGCGCGGGTGGGCGCAGGGCGGGTGCGCGCGCTCGTCGTCACTGCGGGCGTCTGCGAGTAGCCGGTGCTGCACGTCACGAACGGTGACAGCGCGGCGAGAACGCTGCGCGAGACCGGGCTCGAGGGAGACGTGCTTGCGTGGCGGGACGCGCTCCACGAAGGGCCTGTCCCCAACGTGCCGCGGCGCGAGCTTCTCGCGGCGCGCGCCGCGTTCCTCGGCGTCCCGGCATCGCAGCTCGAGGAGCGCGACACGCGGCTCGTCGAAGCCGAGCGCGTCGTCCTCTGGTTCGAGCATGACCTCTATGACCAGCTCCAGCTGCTCGACGTGCTGTCCCTGAGGGCCGACGTCGAGCTGATCGTCGTCGGAGCGTCTCTCGGTCCGATGTCGGCCGAGCAGCTGGAGGCGCTGTGGCCGCAGCGGGTGCCCGCCTCTGCGGAGGTCGTCGCGGCAGCCGCGGAGGCGTGGGATGCCGTGCGCGCCCCGGAGCCGACCGGCCTCCTGCGCGGCGTGCCGCAGCTGCCCTTCCTCGGGCCGGCGCTCCGGCGCTTCCTGGAGGAGCTGCCGTCGACCCATGACGGCCTGTCGCGCACCGAGCGCGCCGCCCTGCAGACGATGGGCGAATTCGGCGCAGCGCAGGCGCTCGAAGAGGCGCCGTTTCTCGGCGACACCTGGTTCTGGCGCACGCTCGACGAGCTCCGCCCGCTGCTCGAGGACGAGTCGCTCCGGCGCGCGGTGCTCGCCGGCGAGGCCGACCGCGTCGAGCTGCTGGGCATCGACCGCTGGATCGGCGGCACGCACGTGACGCCCGAGAATCTCTGGCGCTGGGACGGGGCTAGGCCAGTGCGTACCAGATGACGAACACGCCGTAGACGGCGACGAGCAGGAAGCCTTCCCAGCGCCGTGAGCGCCCGTCCGCGACGACAAGCGCGGCGAACGCCGCCGCGGCGCCCATCGTCACGATCTCCGGGACGCGGAACGAGAGCGGCAGGCCCGGCCCGACGAGCAGCGAGAGCAGGGCGAGCGCCGGCGCAACGAACACGGCGACCTGCATCGACGACGTGATCGCGATCTCCGTCGCCAGCTGCGTGTTGCCGCGGCGAGCGATCACGACCGCGCCTCCGTGCTCCGCTGCGTTGCCGACGATCGCGACGATCACGATGGCGATGAAGAACTCGCCGATGCCGGCCGCGTGGCTGAAGTCTTCGAGCGAGTGCACGAGAACCTCCGACACGAGCGCCGTCGCCGCGGTCGCCAGTGCGAGCGCCGTGAGCGCCTTCTTCATCGACCACGCACCCGCGTCGGCCTCGCCGCGCTCGGCGTTGCGATGGATGCGCAGGTTGTGAATGGTGATCGCGACGTATGCGCAGAGCAGCAGCGCCGCAATCGGAAGAGACACGAGGTAGAGCGAATGGCGTGACGGGCCGCCTGCCCAGCGCGGCACCGAGGGCACGAGCAAGAGCAGCACCGCGCCGAACACCGCGGCGAGTTGCAGGCGCAGCGAGCGCGTATCGACCTTGCCTTCACCACCGGCGATCATCGCGAGACCGAGCACGAGCAGGATGTTCGACACGACGGAGCCGGCGATCGTCCCGCGCACCACGTTCGGCAGCCCGTCGCCGATCGCGAACAGGCCGATGATCAACTCCGGCGCATTGCCGAAGCTCGCGTTGAGAAAGCCGCCGACGCCGTGCCCCGTGTGTTCCGCTGCATGCTCCGTCGCCTCACCGATCAGCCATGCGAGCGGCACGAGCGCCAACGCTGAGAGCAGGAAGAGGGTCGTCGCGCCGGCATGGAGCGCAAAGCGTGCGACGAGCGCCACGGGGGTGAGCGCGAGCGATGCCCAGAGGAAGCGGCGCGCCACCTCGCTAGCCTAGATGCTCGATGATCGAGGCCGTTCTCTTCGACTGGGGCAACACGCTCGTCCACTTCGAGTGGGACGACGATCTCGTTACCGCCGCGCATCGCGCGGCGCTCGGGAGGGACGACTCGGAGTTCACGAATCGCTGGCGCGAGGCGATTCGCGAGCGCCGGCCCTACGCGGACATCCTGCGCGATCTCGGCATCGAGGACACCGACGCGTTCATCGACGCCGAGCACGAGGCATGGCAGGCGGCCACGACCGTGCTCGCCTCGGCGCAGGCGCTGCTCGAGTCACTCCGCACGCGCGGGGTCAAGACCGGGGTCGCTGCGCGCGCCTGGCCGGAGCCGCCGCGCATCTGGCGTGCCGATGCGGAGCGCCTCGGGCTTGCCGAGTACCTCGACGTGATCGTGTTCTCTGAGGAGGCAGGGGAGAAGCCGTTTCTCGAGGCGCTGGGCCGGCTCGGCGTCGATCCGGCGGACGCCATGTACGTCGGAGACAAGCTCGTCGACGATGTGCAAGCGGCGTCGAATCTGGGCATGACGACGGTCCAAGCATTGTGGTTTGTGGCAGACGACACACCGCCGGCCGTGGAGCCGGACTTTATGGCCTTCACGCCGATGGACGTGCTCAACGCCGTGCGCCGTTTAGCTCTCTGAAGCGGGAAAGTCAAGTCTTGCGGCATTGCGCAAGCAGCCGGACAATGAAGGCCAATGACGCCTGAGCAGACCGCGATCCGCGCGCTGCCGCTCCGTCCGCAGGACGAGATGGAGTGCCGCCGCTGCGATGTGCATTGCGACAAGGTCGTCTACCCCGGAGCGTGTCTCGCGCGCGCTTGCCCGTTCGTCTACTCGTACGAAGGGTGGGGCCACACCTACGTCGGCTGTATGCAGAAGGTGTACGAGGTCGAGATCGACGTCGAGATGCTGCAGGCGGCAGAAGCGCGGTCGGCGGGCTTCGGCGCGATCCGCGCGCAGCGCCGTCCGCTGCCGATGTGCAAGGCGGAGGTCGAGCAGACCTATGAGGCGCGCGTCGGCGAGCTCGGCTGCATCAACCCGGAGTTCTCGGAGCTGCCGCTCGGCGAGCCGACGTTCCGGGTGTTCGCACAGATCAAAAACGACTGAGCAGGCGCGCCTCGCGTAGCGCGGCGAGGCCGCGCAGCGCGAGCAGCAGGATCAGCACAGCGCCTGCTCCGCCGACCCACGGCAGTGCGTCGCGAAGATAGTGGTGGTGCTTCTTTACCGCGTGCGGCGGAGTGGCGACCGACAAGTGCACCGTTGCGAAATGCACGGCACGGACCGTCGCCGCGCGCTGCCGCTGCAGCGCCTTGATGCGCGCGGTGAGCAGCGCAGCCTGATCCTTCGGCGCCGTTTTGAGCTCGCGCTCGAGGCGCGCGATCAACCGATCGGTCGTGTTGAGGCCGGCCTGCGCGTCCTGGATGTCCACCTGTTCGCCGGTGACCGTGCCAAGCCGTGACAACCGAGCGACCGCCGTCTGAACGTGAGTCCGCGGAATGCGCAGCGTGAGTGTCGCGCTGCCGTGCTGCGTCGACGTATCGATGTGCACCGACGCGGCGAAGCCACTCAGGCTCGCCGTGATGCGCAGCGCCTCGCTCACGACCTTCTGCACGTTGCGCACCTGTAGTTGCAGCGACGCGCCGTAGCGCTGCGCGCGCTTCGCGCTCGGGGCGGGAGCCAACGTGCGCACCGAGCCACTGTTGGCGGCGTATCCGTGGAGGACGATCGGCTGCGGCGAGGACGTGCGTGTCGAGAAGAAGACGCCCGCGGCGACTGCAGCCGCGACGACGGGGACGAGGACGAGCGCGAACCGGCGGCGAGAGCGCTTTGGCGCGGGCGCCTGGGCCGCGATCAGGCGGACGCGTGCGCGAAGCGGTGCGGGCGCTTCGACGCGCGCGGTGCGCAGCTCGGTCAGAACGTCACGCTGCGACATGAAGCGCCTCCTCGAGCTTGCGCAGGGCGCGGTTCAGCCGCGTCGTGCAGTTGGTGGGGGAGATGCCGAGCACGCGCGCAGCGGTGCCTGCATCGAGATCGAGCAGCACGCGCAGGGCGACCACCTCGCGCTCTCCCGCGGTCAGCGCGCGCAACGCGGCTTCGAGATCCGGTGAAAGCGAGTCGGCAAACCGCTCATCGACGCGCTCGGGAGTCGCAGCGAGCTCCTCGCGGCGCGTGCGCCGGCGCTCGGAGCGGAAGTGGTCGAGTGCCACGGTGCGGGCGAGCTGGCAGAGCCACGTGCGCGCCGAGCCGCGGGCCGGGTCGAAGCGATGCCACAGTCGCAGCGCCCGCTCGAACGTCTCCGCCGCCAGCTCCTCGGCGGCTGCGCGGTCGCCCGTGAACCACGTCAGGTACCCGTAGACGTCGTCGAGGTGCTGCTCGGCGGCTTCGGCGAAGGTCATCGCCTGTTCTACGCCGCCGAGGCGCGCCGCGTCACGCCGCCCAGCGAGCGTGGATGTCGCGGATCAGCTGGATCTGCGCAGCGTCCGGGCCCTTCTTCTCGGGGCCGGGCGTCTCGAGGTAGCAACTGAGGTGCTGCAGGTCGGGATGCGCGATGAACGCGCCGATGCCCTCGCCCATCAGGCCCTCGCCGATGTTCGCGTGCCGGTCGCGGTTCGACCCGAGCGGCGCGGCGCTGTCGTTTACGTGGAGCGCGCGCAGCCGGTCGAGGCCGACGGTGTCCCTGACCTGCGCGACGAGGTCGTCGACGACCGCGCGATCGGTGACGTCGTAGCCGGACACGTAGAGATGGCACGAGTCGAGGCACACGCCGAGGCGCTCGTGCCGGCCGAGGCGCTCGAGCAGCGTTGCGAGCTCGTCGAACGAACGGCCGATCGTCCCGCCGGCGCCGGCGGAGTTCTCCATCAGCAGCCACGTGTCGCCCTGGCAGCGTTCGAGGACCTGCCCGAGCGCCTCGCACGTGCGGTCGAGGCCCGCCTCGAAGCCGGCGCCGAGGTGCGACCCGACGTGGAAGATCACCGCGTCCGCCTCGATCGCGCTCGCCGCGTCGACCGTCGTCTGCATCGTGCTGATCGACTTCTCGTAGATCACGTCGTCCGGGGCCGCGAGGTTGCAGAGGTAGAGCGCGTGCACGACGCCGCCGCCGATGCCCGCCTCGGCCCGGCGTGCCTTGAACTTTCCGATCGCCTCAGGGGTGTGATTCGTCGGCCGCCACATCCGCGGCGACTGGGTGAACACCTGCACGCAGTCGCCGCCAATCGCCTCGATCCGGTCGATCGCGGTGAAGATCCCGCCGGTTGACGACATGTGGGCGCCGAATTCCACGCGCCGCCTACGATAGATACGAGATGCCCGTCAGAGTCCGCATGGCGCCGAGCCCCACCGGCTTCCTCCACATCGGGGGAGTGCGCACGTTTCTCTTCAACTGGCTGTTCGCGCGGCAGCAGGGAGGGGAGTGTCTGCTGCGGATCGAGAACACCGACACGAGCCGCGAGGTCGCGGAGGCCGTCGACCAGATCCAGGCGTCGCTGATCTGGGCGGGGATCGACTGGGACGGGCCCGTCACGTTCCAGCTCGACACTGCAGACCGCGCGCGCGAGCTCGCGCAGGAGCTGCTGGCGAAGGGCCACGCGTACGAGGACGATGGCGCGATCCGCTTCAAGCAGCCGAAGGAAGGCGTCGTTTCGTGGGTCGACGCAGTCCGCGGCCACATCGAGTTCAAGAACGAGCTGTTGCCCGATCTCGTCATCGTCCGCTCGGACGGTCGCCCGACCTACAACTTCGTCTCGCCTGTCGACGACATCGAGGACGGCATCACGCACGTCATCCGTGCCGAGGATCACGTCTCGAACACCCCGTCGCAGATCAACATCCTGCGCGCCCTCGGTGCCGACCTGCCGGTGTATGCGCACCTGCCGAACATCAACGGCAACGACGGGAAGAAGCTGTCGAAGCGGCGGAACGACGTGTCGATCGACTGGTTCCGCGCCGAGGGCTACTACCCGCCGGCGCTGATCAACTTCCTCGCGCTGCTCGGCTGGAGCTACGACGACAAGACCACGATCATGTCGAAGCACGAGCTCGTCGAGCGCTTCTCTCTCGATCGTGTGGTCTCGAGCCCGGCAGTGTTCGACTACCAGAAGCTCGACTGGATGAACGGCATGTACCTGCGCGAGCTGCAGCCCGAGGAGTACGCGCACTTCCTCTGCAAGTGGCTGGCCGAGCACGACATCGACTGGCCGCAGACGACCGTGAACGCGACGGTGCCGCTGGTGCAGGAGAAGATCGAGAAGTTCTCGCAGTACCCCGACTTCGTCCGATTCTTCTTCGAGGACGTCTCGGCCGACGTCTCCGGCGACGAGATCGTGCGCGCGGCGCACGACAGGCTCGCGGCCGTCGACCACTGGGACGCGGCGACGATCGAGGAGACGCTCCGTGTGCTGGCCGAGGAGCTCGGCCAGAAGCCGAGGCGGGCGTTTCAGCCGATTCGCATCGCCGTCACCGGCTCGAAGATCTCACCCGGGCTGTTCGAGAGCCTGGAGCTGCTCGGTCGCGAGAAGTCTCTCGCGCGCCTCAGCGCGGTCGCAGGCGCCTGAGCGGCTTCGGCGGCCCGAGCGGATCGAGTGCGCGCTGGAACGTCCGCCAGGCTTGTAGGCGGAATTGCAGCGTCGGACGCGGGAGATCGAAATCGTTCCTTTGACCCCTCGCGCCCTGGGGGGTGTGGGCGCGATGTACCATTTACAAAGAGTAAACGGCGTTATGGGCGCCGCGGTTACGGACGGTACGTGAGCATGCCGCCGACGACCGCGAGCATGCCCGCCGCCCAGATGGGCCATTCACCGAATGTCGCACCGCCGGCGAAGGCGAGCGCGCCTCCGACGGCGAGGAGGAACGCCATCAGCGGGCGTCCGATCTCCGCCTGATCCACTTCCGCCACCGGTTCCGGGCGGGGGACGGCCGGAGGCGCAATGCGCAGCCGTGCGAGCCGAACGCGGAACAGCGCGCCGCGCCACTCGTGGAGCACGAAGCGGAACGCGTCGATGCCGTCGTCGGCAACCGCTTCCGCGACCTCCGACGTCGTGTCGCGCGCGCACTCGAGCGCGTCGGACAGCTCGGCGTGCACGGACTCTGCGCCGGGCGGCGGCCTCAGCCCGAGGATGCTCTCGGCTGCGACGTGGAGCCGGTACTGCAGGTGCGTCAGCTGCTCGGCGACGTCCTCGGGCGCGTACGCGTACGGGTCGCCGGCGATCGTCTCCAGGCGGGTGAGCGCGCGGCTCACGTCCGGCCACAGTTGCCCGAGGCCAAGGGCGTAGCGCTGTGCGCTGCCGGTGATCGCCCCCACCTATCCGACCATACAGCTAGCCTGCGCGGCTGTGAACAGGACAACGCCCAGTGTCCTGGTGGTCGATGACGACTCGGGTCTGCGGACGCTCTCACGGATCGTTCTGCAGCTCGAAGGATTCGACGTGCGCGAGGCTGCCAACCTCGAACAGGCGGAGGCTGCGCTCGCTGAGCGGCGGCCCGACGTCGTGCTGCTCGATGTGCACCTCGGCCACGAGCACAGCGAAAAGCTGTTCGCGCGGCTGCGCGCCGAGAAGATCCCGGTCGCCGCCGTGACCGGCACTGCCGATCTCGGCGACGTGCGCGAGTGGGCGGATGCGACGCTCGGCAAGCCGTACGACCCGACGGAGCTGGTCGCCCTGGCGAAGCGTCTCGCTAGGGTTGACGAAGCATGAGCACGGCTTCCGTCCTCAGCCCCGCGGAGTTCCAGGAACGTCTCCAGCGGTACCTCTTCGAGCGCTCCGAGGAGGGGCGCGCGGTGCGCGTCGGCGAGAAGGAGACGTCGGAGCAGGCGCAGATCGTCCGGCGCTATGCCGACCTGTTCAGCCGCGACCAGCTCGATGCGCTGTGGCGCGCGGAGGAGTCGTCGAACGGCGACGAGCGCGAGCTGCTCTACCGGCTGCGCAAGACGTGCGAAGGCGGCCTCGTCGCGGCGGAGCTCGCCGAGCGCGAAGACGAGCTCGAGAACCGGCTGCTTGCAGAGCGCGTCTCGTTTCGCGGTGAGGACCTGCCCCTGCGCACCGCGCAGGCGAAGCTCGCGGTGCTCGACGACTACGGGGCACGCGAGGAGCTCGGTCGCCTCCAGGCCGAGGCAAGTGCGCGCTTCAACCCGGACCGGCTGGCCTTGCTGACGGAGGCGGAAGCGCTTGCAGCGGACTACTCGGGCATCGCAGGCGCCGTCGAGCGAAACGAGGAGGAGAAGGACATCTCGCTGCGCGAGCTCTCGCGCGCGCTGAACGAGACGAGCGACGCTTCGAGCGACGCGTATCAGCGCCTTCGCGAGCACTGGTTCGCGAAGCTGCTCGGCGACGATCATCCCGAGGTGCCGACGA
>DASZBP010000126.1:0-9255 GCA_035943915.1 Gaiellaceae bacterium
CACAAAGCTGACGGCACCGCCCGCGCAGCTCGACCTGACCGAGAACGTCCTCGACTGGCCGATGTACGCGAACGACCGCATCGGCGACTGCACGATCGCGGCGGCCGGGCACATGATCGAGGCGTGGACCGAGGCGTCACAGGGCCGCGCGGTGGAAGTGACCGAGCCGGACGTCCTGCGCGCGTTCGACGCGGTGAAGATCACCGACCCCGCGACCGGTGAGGAAGGTGCGGTCGAGCTCGACGTCCTGCGCTACTGGCGGACGACAGGCGTCGGCGGGCATCGCATCGGCGCGTTCGCGGTACACGACGAGGAGCTCGTGCGTACCGGCGCGTTCCTGTTCGGCGGCGTCTATATCGGTCTCGCGCTGCCGCTCACCGCGCAGCAGCAGGACGTGTGGGACTGGACGGGCTCGCTCGCCGGCCCGGCGAAGCCGGGAAGCTGGGGCGGCCACGCGGTCGACGTCGTCGGCTACGACGCCGAGGCGCTGACGGTCGTGACGTGGGGGAGCGTCAAGCGGATGACGTGGGCGTTCTGGGAGCGCTACGTCGACGAGGCGTACGCGCTGTTGTCTGACGACTTCCTGAACGCAGGCCGCGCGCCGAACGGGTTCGACCTCGCTGCGCTGAAGTCCGACCTGGAGCTCGTCACGGCCTGAGCAAAGCCCGACCGACAACGGCGGCTTCCGCGCCCGCGGCGGCGAGCGCCTCCACGTCCTCCGGCGAACGGACACCGCCGGCGGCGAGGACGCGCGCGCCCGCCGCCGCGACGCGGCGCACGAGCTCGAGGTCGGGGCCGGCGAGGGTCCCGTCGCGCTCGATCGCCGTCAGCAGGACGCGCGCGTCGCCGAGCCGCGCGAGCGCATCCTCGAGTGACACGCCGCTTCCCTTGGTCCACCCGCGGCCCATCACCTCGCCGTCGCGCACGTCGAGCGCGATCACCGCCCCGAGCTCCAGCCACGGCTCCGGCTCCGGCCACGCGGCGGTGCCCACGATCACGCGGTCGGCGCCTGCGTCGAGCAGCAGCCGCGCGTCGGCGAGCGAACGGATGCCGCCGGACGCCTGCAGCAACGCGGGACGGACGGCCTTGGCCACGGCCGAGACCAGCTCGGGCCGCACGCGCCCGCTGCGTGCGCCGTCCAGGTCGACGAGGTGGATGCGCTGCGCTCCTGCCTCGACCCATCGCCGCGCGAGCGCGACCGGCTCGTCGGCACGCTCGACGACCCGCTGGTAGTCGCCCTGCTCCAGCCGGACGGCCTCTTCGCCGAGCACGTCGACGGCCGGGATCACCTCGATGGGAAGTTCGAACCACATGCTGCCATGTTAACGTGCTAACATGGTCACGCGATGGCGAAGAAGCTGAGGAGCCGACACGGATGGGCTACAGAAGAGATGATCGACCTCTTCGAGGCGATGTGGTCGATGAAGAGCCGCTCGGAGCTCGAGGACTTCATGCGGGACCTGTGCACGCTGCAGGAGCTGCAGACGTTCGCGCATCGCTGGCAGGTGGCGAAGCTGGTGGATCAAGGCCTGCCGTACCTCGAGATCGCAGAGCGCACGGGCGCGTCGACGGCGACGGTGACACGCGTCGCGAACTGGTTGCGCAACGGAGAGGGCGGATACGAAGTGGCGCTGATGCGGACAGTCTCCGGGTCGCCGTCCCTGTCAAGGGGCGTCTCCGTGATCCGGCGTTCAAGCTCCTAGAGGACGCCGGGCTCGGGCCCGAGCAGCCCGGCGAGCGCGCGCTCGCGTTCCCGTGCCGCAATGCGCCCGTCGAGGTGCTGCTCGTGCGCGCCGCGGACATCCCGGAGTACGTCCAGGACGGCGTCGTCGACTGCGGAATCACGGGGCACGACCTCGTGCGTGAGCGCGGGGCGCAAGTCGGCGAGCTGCTCGCCCTCGGCTTCGGCTCGTGCCGGCTCGACGCTGCGGTGCTGGAGGACGACGACGCGCAGACGTTCGAAGACCTGGCCGGCGCGACGGTCGCGACCGTCTACCCGCGGCTTGCGCGCGAGCTGCTGCCCGTCGACGTTGAGCTCGTGGACGTGACGGGATCCGTCGAGATCGCACCGCGTCTCGGCCTTGCCGACGCGATCGTCGACCTCGTCTCGTCGGGGAACACGCTTCGCACCAACGGGCTGCGCTCGCTCGGAACCCTGATGAAGTCGGAGGCGATGCTGATCGGCGACGAGGAGCGCGCCGCGCCGTTCGCAGCGATGCTGCGCGCGGTCGTCGAGGCGCGCCGCCATCGCTACGTGATGCTGAACGCGCCCGAACGCTGCCTGCCGGAGATCTCCGCGCTCGTGCAGCCGCGCGTCCCGAGCATCCTGCCGCTGGCCGGCGAGGGGATGGTCGCAGTGCACGTGCTCGTCCCGTCTGCGGACATCTGGCGCCTGTTGCCGGCGCTCGAGCAGGCGGGTGCGTCGTCGATCCTCGTGGTGCCGGTCGAGCGGATGACCGAATGACGATCGTCAGCGAGATCAAGGATGAGGGCCTCGAGGCGGTGCGGCGCTGGGCGCTCGAGCTCGACGGCGCGGAGCCGACCCGCGCGAAGCCGGAAGGCGATGTGCCGCGCGGTGCGCTCTTGACGCTCGCTGACCGCGTGCGCCGCTGGCACGAGGCGCAGCGGCCGGCCGACGTCACGCTGGAAGTCGAGCCGGGCGTGACCCTGGAGCGGAGATGGGTGCCGCTCGACACCGTCGGTATCTACGTGCCGCGCGGACTGCTCTCGACGCTCGTGATGTGCGCGGTGCCGGCGCAGGCCGCGGGCGTGCGCCGCATCGTCGTCTGCACGCCTCCCGCGGGCGCGGGCCTCATCGCGGCCGCAGCGCAGCTGCTCGGGATCGAAGAGGTCTGGGCGCTCGGCGGCCCGCAGGCGATCGGCTGGCTGGCGTACGTCGAAGGTGTCGACAAGATCGTCGGGCCTGGCAACCAGTACGTGAACGAGGCGAAGCTCGAGGTGTCGCGCGACGTCGCGATCGACCTGCCCGGCGGCCCGTCCGAAGTCGTCGTCGCCGGGGAGGGCGACGCGCGCTTCGTCGAGCTCGAGCTCGCCGCGCAGCGCGAGCACGGCCACGATGCCGTGTGCACGTCGGTCGCCACGCTCGAAGACGCAGAGAAGATCGCGCCGGAGCATCTCGTCCTGCTCGGCTCGCAGGAGGCGCGCGCGTCCGAGGTGCGGAACGCGGGCGCGGTGTTCGTCGGCCCGTGGTCGCCTGTTGCAGCCGGTGATTACGCCACCGGTGGCAATCACGTCCTGCCGACGAACGGCTGGGCGCGCTCCGTCGGCGGGCTCGGGCTCGAGACGTTCCTCAAGCCGGTGACGATCCAGACGCTGACGCGTGAGGGGCTCGAGCTGGTCCGTCCGACGGTCGAGGCACTCGCAGCGGCCGAGGGCTTGACCGCGCACGCGGAGGCAGTGCGGCGATGAGAGCGCTCGCGCCGGACTACAGGCCGTACCAGTGGGCGATGGCGACGCCGGATGTCGCGGCGCTCGCCGGGATCGATGTCTCCGAAGTGCTGCGCTTCGACCAGAACACGCCGCTCCTGCCGCTGCCGTCGACGCGGCCCGGGACGATTGCCGGCGCGCTCGCGCGCGTGAGCGGTTACCCGGGCGGCGGCTACGTGCCGCTGCGCCGCGCGATCGCGGAGTACGCGGATGTCGAGCCGGAGAACATCGTCCTCGGCGCCGGCGCGGACGACCTCATCTTGCTCGTCGCGCGCGCATACGCAGCGCCGGGCGACACGATCGCGGTGCCGCAGTCGCCGACGTATCCGCTCTACCGCATCGCCGCGCAGCTCGCGGGCGCCGAGGTTGGGGACGACGATCCCGTGCTCACGTTCTTCTGCCGGCCGAACAACCCGACCGGGACGCTCGACCCGCTGCCGGACGTGCGGCCACTCGTTGTCGACGAGGCGTACTACGAGTACAGCGGCGAGACGGCCGTCGGTGGCGACGCGATCGTGCTGCGCACATTCTCGAAGGTCTTCGGGCTCGCCGGCGCGCGTGTCGGCTACGCGATCGCGCCGCGCGATGTCGCCGACGAGCTCAACGCCCGCCAGTCGCCTGCGCCCGTGAGCTCGCTGGGCGCGGAGCTCGCGATCGCCGCGCTCGCTTCGGGCGCCGACGCGCGTCCGGAGATCGAGGAGCGCGAGCGGCTCGCCGGCGCACTTCGTGCGCTGGGGCTCGAGCCGCTCGAGTCGCACACGAACTTCCTCTACGTCCCGGTGGAGGATGGTGTTGCGCTCGGCGACGCGCTGCTGCGCCAGGGCGTCGTCGTGCGCGCGTATCCCGAGGCGATCCGCGCATCCGTGCGCGACGCAACCGACGACGACGTGCTCGTCGAGACGCTTGCGCGCATCCTCGACAAGCCGTCGCCGGTCGCTCCGGGCGGTCACCGCGTCGCGCGCACTTTGCGCGCAACCGCGGAGACAAGGCTGACCGTACGGCTTGCGCTCGACGGCGCAAGCCGTGTGCGCGTCGCCACCGGGGCCGGCCTCTACGACCACTTTCTCGAGCAGCTTGCGTTTCACGCCGGGTTCGATCTCGTCCTCGAAGGCGCGGGGGATCTCGAGACCGGCGATCACCACACCGCCGAGGATGCGGCGCTCGCGTTCGGCCAGGCGCTCGATCGCGCACTTGGTGACCGTCGGGGGATCGCGAGATACGGCGACGCGATCGTGCCGATGGACGACGCGCTCGCCCGCGCGGCCGTCGATCTCGGCGGGCGGCCGCATGCCGAGCTGAAGCTCGAGCACGACCCCGGCTTGGCCGGTCACATGCTGTCGAGTCTCGCGCAGGCGGCGCGCGCGGCGATTCACATCGATGCGACGGGCCGCGATGCGCATCACGTGGCAGAGGCCGCGTTCAAGGCGCTCGGACGCGCGCTGCGCATCGCCGTGCGCGGCGAGCGCGAAGGGCTGCCTTCGACGAAAGGCCTTCTGTGAACGTCGCGATCTGCGAGTACGGCGCGGGCAACGTGCGCTCCGTCGCGCTCGCGTTCACCCGGCTCGGCGCGACGATCACCTACGACGTGCGCGCCGCCGACCTCGCGGTGCTGCCGGGCGTCGGCGCGGCTCGGACCGCGATGAGTGGCCTGCGTGCGCGCGGCCACGACATTGCGTTGCGCGAGCGGATGGACGCGGGACAGCCGGTGCTCGGCATCTGCCTCGGCCTTCAGCTCGCGCTCGAGTGGACGGACGAGGACGGCGGCGTCGAAGGGCTTGCGCTGCTGCCCGGCCGCGCGTACCGGCTGCAGGAGGGCCGCGTCCCGCGCATGGGCTGGGCGGAAGTCGGCGAGCGCGGCGCGTTCTACTTCGCGCACTCCTACGCGGCCGACACGTCGTGCGCGACCGCGTGGTCGGAGGGCGTCGTCGCCGAGGCGCGGCATGGATCGTTCGTCGGCGTGCAGTTTCACCCGGAGAAGAGCGGAGCCACAGGCGCGCGCTTCCTGGAGGCGGAGTGCCTCTCCCTCGCCTGATCCCGTGCCTCGACGTCGCCGGCGGGCGCGTCGTCAAGGGCGTCAAGTTCCAGGGGCTGCGCGACGTCGGCGACCCCGTCGAGCTCGGCGCCGCGTACTCGGACGCCGGCGCGGACGAGCTCGTGTTCCTCGACGTGAAGGCGACTCTCGACGAGCGGCGCACGCTGATCGACCTCGTGCGCCGCGTGGCTGAGCAGATCGCGATTCCGTTCACCGTCGGGGGTGGCGTTCGCTCCGTCGCCGACGCGGACGAGCTCCTCGCCGCGGGCGCGGACAAGGTCGGCGTGAACAGCGCGGCGCTCGCGCGGCCAGAGCTCGTCACGGAGCTCGCCGAGCAGCTCGGGTCGCAGGCGGTCGTCGTCGCGATCGACGCTGAGCAGGGACGCGTGCGCTCGCGCGCGGGCACGACGGAGACCGGGCGCGACGCGGCGGAGTGGGCGCGCGAGGCGCAGGCGCGCGGAGCGGGCGAGATCCTGCTCACCTCGATCGACGCGGATGGCACGCGTGCGGGCTACGACCTCGAGCTGACTGCAGCGGTCGCGCAGGTGGTCGAAGTGCCCGTGATCGCGTCGGGCGGCGCGGGCAACGCGCAGCATGTCGCCGAGGCTCTCGAGGTCGCGCAGGCGGCGCTGCTCGCGTCGATCCTGCACGAGGACCCGCTGCGCCTCGCATCGCTGCGCGCCGAGCTGCGCGAGCTGGGAGTGCAGGTCCGATGGAGCTGAGAGCCGCGATCGTGCAGGACGCGGACGACGGCCGCGTGCTGATGCTCGCGTGGATGAACGACGAAGCCGAGCGGCTAGCGCGCGAGACGGGCGAAGCGTGGTTCTGGTCGCGGTCGCGCGAGAAGCTCTGGAAGAAGGGCGAGACGTCCGGCAACTCGCTCGCCGTCGTCGAGCTACGAGACGACTGCGACGGCGACGCGCTGCTCGTCCGCGTGAAGCCGGCAGGCCCTGCGTGCCACACGGGCTCGCTGAGCTGCTTCGCGCCAGAGTTGTGGCGCACGGTCGCCGAGCGCGCGCAGGACCGGCCGGCGGGCTCGTACACGACGGAGCTGCTCGAAGCAGGCATCGGCGCCTGCGCGCGCAAGGTGGGGGAGGAGGCGGTCGAGGTGTCGATCGCGGCGCTTGACGAGAGCGACGAGCGTGTCGTCGAGGAGGCCGCCGATCTCCTCTATCACCTCTACGTGCTGCTCGCGGCACGCGGGCTCGACGTGGCTCAGGTCGAGGACGAGCTCAGACGGCGTCGCGCTCCGCGCGCATGACCGAGACCGCCGCGAGGATCAGCGACAGGTGCGTGAGCGCCTGCGGCGTGTTGCCGAGCGCCGCGCCTGTCACCGGGTCGATCTGCTCCGAGTAGAGGCCGACATCGTTCGCCGCGGGGAGGAGCTGCTCCATCAGCTCGCGCGCCTCGTCGATCCGGCCGCCGCGCGCGAGCGCGTCGACGAGCCAGAACGAGCACGCGAGGAAGCAGCCTTCCTGCTCGCGGAGCTGGGTCGTGCGCCAGAGGAACGGGCCGTGCCCAAGCTCCTTGCGGATCACCTCGATCGTCGAGGCGAACCGCTCGTCGCGCGCGTCGACGCAGCCCCAGCGCGGCGCGAGGAGCACGCTCGCGTCGAGGTCGTTGCTGCCGGGCCTCATGACGAACGCGTCGCGCTGCTCCGACCAGGCCTCGGTGTCGATCCACTCGAGGATCGCATCGCGCTCGCGCTTCCACACCTTCGCGTTGTCTGAGGGAACGCGACCCTTGTCCGCCATGTCGACCGCGTGGTCGAGCGCCGCCCAGCACGCCATGTTCGACTGCGTGTACTGCGCGGGCTCGATCTCCCAGATCCCCGCGTCGTCGCTGCGCCAGAGGTCGCACACCTTGTCGGCGAATGCGGCGATCTGCTCAGAGCTGCGCGGGTCGAGGATGTGGCCGTGGCTGCAGAACCGGAATGCGGCGTCGATCAGGTCGGCGTAGCTGCCGAGCTGCAGCTGCTTCTGCGCGTCGTTGCCGACGCGCACGGGCTGCGAGCCGCGGTAGCCGGGCACGTCGATGTCCTCGCGCGGAAGATCTGGCGATCCGCTCAGCGTGTAGACGGGCTGCACGTCGTCTCCCTGGCGCGCGGCGTCGAGCACCCAGTCCAGTGAGCGCTGGCATTCGACGTTCAACCGCGCGGCAAGGAGCGACTCGAGTGCCAGCGACGTGTCGCGCACCCACGAATAGCGGTAGTCCCAGTTGCGGTCGCCGCCGATCTTCTCCGGCAACGACGTCGTCGCGGCGGCGGCGATCGCGCCCGACGGCTGGTGCGTCAGCAGCCGCTGTGCGAGCACCGCGCGCCGCACCGCGATCGGCCATGGCCCGTCGTACGGGATCTCGCGCGCGTAGGTCTGCCAGTACGCGCGTGTCCGGTCGAGCAGCACCTCGAGCTCGCCGCGCGGCGGGACGGCATACGGCGCGTCGTCGAAGTAGAGCGCGGCGAGCATCGTGGTGCTCGGCGCCTCGATCGAGAACACGCCGCGCACGTCAGGGCCCTTCAGCTTCGGGTCGCCGCAGTCGTAGTTCAGCAGCGCGACGCAGTCGGTCTCCCACTCGACGAGGGCCACGCCTTCGCGCATCGATGCCTTCGCCTCGACCCGGCCCCAGCGCGGCCGCACGCGCAGGTGCCACTGCATGTCGACCTTGCCCTCGACGCACTCGACCTTCCGCACCAGCTGCGTCCACGGCAGCAGGGTGCCGCCGTCCAGGACGAGCGCGTCGGTGACCTTCACGGTGCCCGACTCCGTCGTGAAGATCGTCTCGAGCACGTTGCTGTCGTCGACGTAGCGCCGCTCGATGCCGAACTCGCCCTTGGGCTGCAGCAGGAAGCTGCCGCCGTTCTCCGGGTCGAGGAGCCGCGAGAAGATCGGCGGCGCGTCGATCTCCGGCACACATAACCAGTCGATCGAGCCGTCGAGCGCGACGAGTGCCAGCACGCGGCCGTCGCCGATCGCGGCGTAGTCCTCGATCGGCGCGTACCCGTCTATGCGTTTCGGCTTCAGCAACGCGACGCGACGATGTGCCCCGCTCGGGACAACTCGACACGTAGTGCGCGCGAAAGCGCGATCAGCTTGCGGCGGTACAGGTTCATGTCGGCGTGCTGCCAGTCGGCGTGCGTCTGGCAGCGCCACGGGGCGTAGCGCTCACGGTGGTACGGGCTCGTGAGGCTCTCGGCGTGGCCGATCACGTTCGGCAGCGAGATGCCGTACTGCGTCATCAGCCACAGCGTCAGGTGCAACGACGCCGTCAGCTGCTTCGGGTTGTCGAGGATCGAAGCGTCGCTCGTGCCGACGTGCTCGATGCCGATCGCCGTCCAGTTGAGCCCTACCGTGTGCCGGCAGATCGTCGTCAACGGGACGAACTGGTAGATCGTCCCGTCGCGGTCGACGACGAAGTGCGCGCAGGTCCCGGGCTGCTCGTGGAGCTCCGGGTCGGGGGCGTCGGACGCGAACGTGTTCCACGTCGCGGAGAACGAGTCGTTCGCGGTGTAGTGCTCGACGATCACGCGCGGGTGCATGAGCCGCCACGTGCGCAGCCCGTAGTGGCGCTCCGCATACGCGGCGGTCTCTGCGCGGCGCGACGCGTTGAATGGAATCGGCTTCCACACGATGTGCGGCCGCACGAGCATTGCGGCGACGAGGGCGGCGACGATCACGTGCGCTCCGGCCCGAGTGCCGCCAAGAGCGATCGGAGCTGCTTCATCTCGCGCGCGCCCAGCTTGCGGCTCCACTCGGCCTCGATGGTCTCGATGACGCGAA
>DASZBP010000127.1:0-2951 GCA_035943915.1 Gaiellaceae bacterium
TCGCCGAGCTCCACGATGTCGCCGTCGTGGAACAGCACGCCCTCGCACGCGATGCGCCACTTCTTCTTTCGGCGCAACAGAAACTCGAGGTCCATCGCGAAGTGCTTGAACTCCTCCTGCTGCGCGTTCTCCATGATCGCCTTCGCGTCCTTGTCCGTCTCGACGTCGAGGCGCTGCTCGTACCAATCGATCGCCTCGGCTTCCTCGGTCAGCGACTTGATCATGCGTGCGAACGTCCGCGTCTCCTGGGACAGCTCCTCGGGCGGCTCGTGGTACTGGTCGAAGCCCATCAGGCTCCTTTCTGTGCTTCGAGTTGACGATCTCCCGAGCCTTCCGGCGCGGGATGCTCGTCAAACTTGAAGCGCACGACCGGCTGCTTCGCGGCGCGCACCTCGTCGAGCCGCTGCACGGGCCGCACATGCGGCGCCTCTTTGACCACGTCGGGGTCGTCGGCGGCCTCGCGCGCGATCGCGAGCATCGCCTCGATGAACTCGTCGAGCGTCTCGCGCGCCTCGGTCTCGGTCGGCTCGATCATCAGCGCCTCGGGGACGACCAGAGGGAAGTAGACGGTCGGCGGATGGAACTCGTAGTCCATCAAGCGCTTCGCGACGTCGAGCGCGCTGACGCCGTGCTCACGCTTCAGGTTGCGCGCGCTCAACACGAACTCGTGCATGCACAGCCGGTCGTACGGGAGGTCATATGCATCCCTGAGCCGCGCGAGGAGGTAGTTCGCGTTCAGCACGGCGACCTCGCTCATCTCGCGCAGCGCCGGCCCCCACGCCCGCATGAACGCGTACGAGCGGACGAACACCCCGAACGGCCCGGTGAACGCGCGCACCTTGCCGATCGACTTCGGCACGTCGTGGTCGAGCCGGAATGTGTCGCCGTCCTTCACGACCAGCGGCACGGGCAGGTACGCCGAAAGCGTGTCGCGCACCGCGATCGGCCCGCCGCCGGGACCACCGCCGCCGTGCGGCTGCGAGAACGTCTTGTGCAGGTTGATGTGCACGACGTCGAAGCCCATGTCGCCCGGCCGCGAGATGCCGCACACTGCGTTGAGGTTCGCGCCGTCGTAGTACATGAGCGCGCCGACGCCGTGGAAGGTGTCGCGAATCGCTTCGATGTTCTCGTCGAACAGGCCGAGCGTCGACGGGTTCGTCAGCATGAGCCCAGCGGTGTGATGGTCGACTTTGCCGCGCAGGTCCTCGATGTCGATGTTCCCGCGCGCGTCCGTCTTCACCGGCGTCAGCTCGGAGCCGGCCATCGTCACGCTCGCCGGGTTGGTGCCGTGCGCGGTGTCGGGGATGACGATCTTGCGGCGCTGCTCGTCCTCGCCCTTGTCGGCGAAGTACGCGCGAAAGAGCATGAGGCCCGTCAGCTCGCCCTGACTGCCCGCGGCGGGCTGCAGCGACACCGCGTCGAGCCCCGTCACCTCGAGCAGGATCTGCTGCAGGTTCCATTCGAGCTCGAGCGCGCCCTGCGCCGCGTCGTCGTCGACGAGTGGATGCAGGCGCGCGAACCCGGGCAGCCCGACGACGCGCTCGTTGACGCGTGGGTTGTATTTCATCGTGCAGCTGCCGAGCGGGTAGAAGCCGGTGTCGATCCCGAAGTTGCGCGTCGAGAGCTTGGTGAAGTGGCGCAGCACTTCCGGCTCGGCGAGCTCCGGCAGCCGCGGCGGGCTCTTACGGGCAAGCTCCGCCGGCACCTCCGGCACAGGGAGATCGGGCTTCGGGATCACGCTGCCGCGGCGTCCGGCCTGCGACTTCTCGTAGATGAGCCTCACAGCTGCAGTGCCTCCCCCAGCAGGTCGATCTCCTCCGTCGTGCGCCGCTCGGTGACTGCGACGAGCAGCGAGTCGTCGAGCCCCGCGTAGTCGCGTCCGAGCGCGTAGCCGGGATGCACGCCATGACGCCGCGCGGAGGCGATCGCGTGCTTCCCGTCCCGTCCGACGCGCACTGCAAACTCCTTGAATGTTGCCTTGTCTGGAAACGTCGGTTCCAGCCCTGCCTCTTGCAGACGGTCCTTCGCATACGCCGAGAGCGCCATGCAGGTCTCCCCCAGCTCGCGCAAGCCCTGGGGGCCGAGCAGGCTCAGGTGCACCAGCCCTGCCAGGGCAAGCAGGGTCTGGTTGGTGGTGATGTTCGACGTCGCCTTCTCGCGCCTGATGTGCTGCTCGCGCGTCTGGAGCGTGAGCACATAGCCGCGCTTGCCCGCGGCGTCCACCGTCTCGCCGACGATCCGCCCCGGTAGCCGTCGGATGTAGTCGTTGCGTGCGGCGAGGAACCCGTAGTGCGGGCCGCCGTAGCTCATTGAGTTGCCCGCCGACTGCCCCTCGCCGATCGCCATCGCGCAGCCGTAGTTGCCCGGCGCCTCGAGCACGCCGAGCGACACGAGGTCGACGTGCGCGATCGGCAGCGCCTCGGCATCGTTCGCGGCGGCCGCGAGGTCAGGTGCCGGCTCGAGGCAGCCGAAGAAGTTCGGTTGCTGGAAGATGACCGCCGCCGCGTCGGTCGCGGCCTCGCGCAGCCGGTCAGGGTCGGTCGTGCCGCCGGAGTGCGGGACCTCGACGATCTCGAGGCCGAAGCCCGGCGCGTACGTCTTCACGACCTGGCGGACCTGCGGGTTCGTCGCCTCGGTGACGACGATCTTCGAGCGGCCGGTCGCATGCTTCGCGACGAAGCAGGCGTCTGCGGCGACCGTGGTGCCGTCGTAGCCCGACGCGTTCGAGACGTCCATCCCGGTGAGCTCGCAGATCGCGGTCTGGTACTCGAAGATCGCCTGCAGCGTGCCCTGGCTCATCTCCGGCTGATACGGCGTGTACGCCGTCAGGAGCTCCCCCCGCTGCATGACGGCGTCGACCACCGCCGGGACGTAGTGGTCGTAGATCCCGGCTCCGAGAAAGCTGAGCTCGCGGCCGGTGTCGACGTTGCGGCCGGCCAGCTCGGTCAGGT
>DASZBP010000128.1:0-6836 GCA_035943915.1 Gaiellaceae bacterium
CGTTCTACGGCTACGGCGAGCTCGGCGTGCACGCGCGCGGCAACCCGGTCGAGGTCGTGATCATGAGCTGGCCGTGGGCGCCGTACCTCGGCGAGGCGAGCTTGAAGAACGGCATTCGCGCGAAGATCTCGTCCTGGCAGCGCGTGTCGCCGAACATTGTCCCGCACGCGTCGAAGGCGACCGGCGTGTACCTCAACTCGATGCTTGCGGTGACCGAGGCGGTCAACGCCGGGTATGACGAGGCGATCCTCCTCACGCCGGAGGGAACAGTGGCCGACGGATCCGGCGAGAACATCTTCGTCGTCCGCAACGGGGTCATCTACACGCCGGACCTCGCGACCGGGATCCTGCCGGGCATCACGCGCGACACGATCACGCAGATCGCGCAGGATCTCGGCTACACGGTGCTCGAGAAGTCGCTGATCCGCTCCGACCTCTATCTCGCGGACGAGGTGTTCATGTGCGGCACCGCCGCAGAGGTGACGCCGCTGAGCTCCGTCGACGATCACGAGCTCGGCGTCGGCCCGGTGACGTTCGAGATCCAGAAGGCGTACCTCGACACGGTCCGCGGCCAGACCGACCGCTGGGCGCAGTGGCTCGAGCACGTCCCGCAGCTCGCGCGCGCGTGAGCACTGCGACGAGACGCATCAACCTCAGCGCGCCCTGGATCGAGGAGCGCGACGAGGAGCTCGTGCTCGAGGTGCTCCGCTCGGGCTGGCTGTCGCTCGGCCCGACCGGGCCGCGGTTCGAGCGGCTGCTCGCCGACGCGGTCGGTGCGCCGTGCTGCGCGGCGGTCTCGTCCGGCACTGCCGGCCTGCACCTCTGCATGCACATTCTCGGCGTCGGCCCTGGCGACGAGGTGATCACGTCGCCGTACTCGTTCGTCGCGTCCGCGAACTGCGCGATCTACGAAGGCGCGACGCCGGTGTTCGCGGACATCGACCCGCGCACGTTCAACCTCGACCCGGCCGCGGTCGAAGCTGCGATCACGCCGCGGACGAAGGCGATCGTCGGCGTCGACATCTTCGGGTACCCGTGCGAGATCGATCCGCTGCTCGCGCTCTGCGAGAAGCACGGCATCGCGTTCGTCGAGGACGCGTGCGAAGCGCTCGGCGCGGAGTACAAGGGGCGCCGGCTCGGTTCGCACGGTCACATGGCGACGTGGGCGTTCTACCCGAACAAGCAGATGACGACCGGCGAAGGCGGCGCGGTGACCACCGGCTCCGCGGAGGAGCACGCGATGCTCGTCTCGCTGCGCAACCAGGGGCGGCTCGAGACGTCGTCGTGGCTGCAGCACGGACGGCTCGGCTTCAACTACCGCCTCGACGACATCTCGGCGGCGCTCGGCATCGGGCAGATGGAGAAGCTAGACCGCATCCTCGACGCGCGTCGCGATGTCGCCGCGCGCTACAGCAAGCTTCTGCGCGACGTGGACGTCGAGTCCCCGCTCGAGGACGACGCCGACCACGTGCGGTCGTGGTTCGTCTACGTGGTGAAGCTGCCGGAGGGCGCCGACCGCGACGGGGTCATGGCTCGCATGAACGAGCAGGGCATCGCGACCGCGCCGTACCTGCCGTCGATCCACCTGCAGTCGTACATGCGCAACCGGTACGGCTTCAGCGAGGGCATGCTGCCGGTGAGCGAGGACTGCAGCGCGCGCACGATGGCGCTGCCGTTCCACGCGCGACTCGATGCCGAGGATCAGGAGCGCGTCGTCGACACGCTCCGCAACTGCCTCTGAACCGCGCGTTTTTTCAGCGCTCGGTGCACGAGGTCGCGCCCGAGCTGATCGGCTGCGAGCTCTACGTCGACGGCGTCGGCGGCACGATCGTCGAGGTCGAGGCGTACGACCACGAAGATCCGGCGGCGCATGGCTACGGCAATCGCCGCACCGTCCGCAACGCGTCCATGTTCCTGCCCGGCGGTCACGTCTACGTCTACCGCTCGTACGGAATCCACTGGTGCCTGAACGTCGTATGCGGAGATGAGGGCGTGGCGAGCGCACTCCTCGTCCGGGCGCTCGCACCGACTCGGAGGCTCGAGGAGATGCGGGCTCGCAGGCGGGTGGTAGAGCCCCGCCTCCTCGCCTCCGGACCCGGCCGCCTCTGCCAGGCGCTCGCGATTACGAAGGAGCACGACGGCCTCCCGGTCGACCGCGCGCCGTTCGAGCTGCGCGCGCGGAGCGAAGAGCCGGAGCTCGTCGTCGGCCCGCGCATCGGCATCACGAAGGCTGTCGAGCTCCCGTGGCGCTATGGCCTGGCGGGCTCGCCGTTCCTCAGCCGGAAGTTCTGAGCGTCACGCGCAGCCCGGGCGCCGACGCTGTGTCCGCGCGCGGCGACTGGCCGGTCACCTTGCCCTTTACCGGGCCGACGATGGTGATCCTCACGTGCAGCTTCTTCAGGCGGCGGCGTGCGCGCGCGACGGAGTTGCCGATGACGCGCGGGATCGCGCCGTGCAGCGACTTCGGAACGACGAGGTGCACCTTGTCGTACGCCGAGAGCGTGCCGGCCTTCGGGAACTGGCTGAGCACGATGTTCAGGCGCTGGCCGGTCTTCGCCGGCTTGAAGACGTACGCCGGGGTCAGCGGCTGGCCCTCGAGCCGCTGCCGCGCGGCGGTCAGCGTCTCGCCGACGACGTCCGGCACCTCGACCTCGTCCTTCTTGCAGCTTGCGAGCCGGGCGGGCGCCTGCCCGCCGTAGAAGTTGACGTCGTACACGTTCTTGCAGAGGCCGTTGTCGCGTTCGAGCAGCCCGTTGCGATTGACCACCAGCGCGGGCGACGCCGAAAGGTACGGCGGTGCCGCAAACGCCTCGGGCTGATCCTGGAGGTACGGGAGCGCCTTCGACATGAAGGCCTTCCAGATCAGCGCGGGGTACGTGCCGCCGGCCACGGGACGTCCGTGGAACTCGGTGAACATCGACTGCTCCTTCGTCGGGTAGCCGACCCACACACACGTCACGAGCTGCGGCACGTAGCCGCAGAACCACGCGTCGCCGTAGTTGGACGTCGTGCCCGTCTTGCCGGCGACCTGCCAGCCGGGCAGCGCCGCGGCTTTGCCGGTGCCGCTCGTCACGACGCCCTGCAGCAGCTGGTTCAGCACCTCGTCCTGCTCGGGGGTGAGCACCTCGTGGTACTTCGGCGCGTTGTCGGACTTGCAGTTGCCCTTCGTGTCCGACAGACACTCCACGGCGCGCGGGACGTCGCCGAACATCGACCCGTCGATGCGGCGGCCGCCGTCGGCGAACGACGCGTATGCGCGTGCGAGGTCGAGCGGCGTCGTCCACTCGCCGCCGAGGCCGATCGAGAAGTACCCCTGCAGCGGCGTGGTGATGCCCAGCGCGCGCGCCGTCTTCGCGACGTTCTTCGGGCCGACGAGCGCGGTGAGCTGCGAGTACACCGCGTTGTCGGAGACGGCGATGCCGGTCGCGAGCGTGATCGGCCCGAGATACTCGCCCTCGTAGTTGTTGACGGGCCAGAGCTTCCCGTCGGCGTTGATCGTCACCGGCTTCGACTGGAAGACCGACGACGGTGCAATGTGCTGCTCCAGCGCGGACGCGAGCACGAACGGCTTGAACGCTGAGCCTGGTTGCCGCTCCCCTTGAGTCGCCAGGTTGAACTGGCTCTGGTGGTAGTTGCGTCCGCCGACCATCGCGACCACCGCGCCCGCCTCGGGACCGTCGGCGCGGATCGCGACGAGTGCGTCCGCCGGCCCGTCCGGGTTCGGCAGCACCGACTGCGCGGCGTCGCGCGCGATCTTCTGGAGGCCGAGGTCGATCGTCGTCTTCACGTGCAGCCCGCCGCTGAATGCCTTGCGCGAGCCGAACTGCTGCACGAGCTGGTCGCGCACGTAGTTCGCGAAGTAGGGCGCCTGTGCGCTGACGCTCGAGGGCAGCGACACACCGTGGGGGTCGGGCATCTTCACCCGAAGCGACGCGCGGTACTGACCGCGGGTGAGGTAGTGCTGCTGCCACAGCTGGAAGAGCACGAGGTTGCGCCGCGCCTTTGCGGCGGCGGGGTGCGCGACCGGGTCGTAGAGGCTCGGGTCCTCCGGGATCCCGGCGAGCAGCGCGGCCTCCGCCGGCTGCATGTGGGACGCGCTGTGGTGGAAATAGATGCGGCACGCCTGCTCGACCCCGTACGCCTGGTTCCCGAAGTAGACGGTATTGAGGTACGCGCTGAGAATCCGGTCCTTCTTCCACTTCTGCTCGAGCTGCCAGGCGAGCGCCGCTTCGACGAGCTTGCGGCCGATCGTCTTCTGGCTGGTCAGGTACGCGTTCTTCACGAACTGCTGCGTGATCGTCGAGCCGCCCTGAACCGTGCCGTGGTTGGTCACGTCGGCCCAGACCGCGCGCGCCATGCCGCGCAGGTCGACGCCCCGGTGCTCGTAGAAGCGCTTGTCCTCGATCGCGACGATCGCGTGCTTCATCCACGGCGAGATCGCCGTGTCGGGGACGACGATGCGCGCCTGCGAGCCGCGGAGGATCGCCAGGATCGTGTGCCCGTCGTTCGCGTAGACGTAGGTGTTGGCCTGGGTGTCGTGCTGCTGCTTGGCCGGGTCGAGCGCGGGCAGCTTCTGGGAGATCGACGTCAGCAGGCCGAGGGCGAATGCGGAGAAGCCCAGCAGCCCGAGGATGAGAAGGAGGGCGAGGAGTCTGAGCTTGCGGATGCGCCGCCGTTTGGGGCGCCGGGGTTTTCGCCTGAAGAGGGCCAGGACGGGGGGTAGTCTAGCCCCGCGATGAGTGACGATCTGGCCCGCCATGCCGTCGACGTGCTGCCCGAGGGCGGGCTCGCCGCCAAGCTGAAGCTCGGCCGGCCGCTGCGGGTGAAGCTCGGGATCGACCCGACGTCGCCCGACATCCACCTCGGCTTCGCCTACGTCCTCGACCGGCTGCGCGAGTTCCAGGACGCCGGCCATGTCGTCGTCCTGATCGTCGGCGACTACACGGCGCGGATCGGCGACCCGTCCGGGCGGTCGAAGGAGCGCCCGGTGCTGCCGGACGAGGTGCTCGACGCGAACGCGAAGGAGTTCGCCGAGCAGGCGTTCCGGGTGATCGACCGCGAAAAGACGGAGATCCGGTTCAACGGCGAGTGGCTCGGCGCGCTGACCTACGCCGAGACCGTGCGCCTGGCGCGGACGATGACCGTCGCCCGGCTGCTCGAGCGCGACGACTTCGCGAACCGGTTCGGGGCGCATACGCCGATCTCGCTCTCGGAGCTGCTCTACCCGCTGATGCAGGCCTACGACTCGGTCGCGATCGAGGCCGACATCGAGATCGGCGGCACCGACCAGCGCTTCAACCTCCTTGCCGGGCGCGACGTGATGCCGCAGTACGGCCTCGAGCCGCAGGTCGTCATGACCTTCCCGCTGCTGGTCGGCCTCGACGGCGAGCAGAAGATGTCGAAGTCGCGCAACAACTACATCGGGGTCACGGAGCCGCCCGAGGAGATGTTCGGCAAGGTCATGTCGATCCCGGACGAGGCGCTGCCGCAGTGGTGGGAGATGCTCGCCGGCGGCGGCGTCCGCCCGGGCGACCCGATGGAATGGAAGCTCGAGCTGGCGCGCCGCGTCACCGGGCGCTGGCATGGCCCGGCCGGGGCCGAGGCGGGGGAGGCCCATTTCACGCGGGTCGTCCGCCGGCACGAGGCCCCGGAGGACGTGCCGGAGCACGCGCTGCCCGCCGGCGACCCGGTTCACTTGCCGGAGCTGCTCGTCGGGCTCGGAGTGGGCTCCCGCTCGGAGGCCCGGCGCCTGATCGAGCAGGGCGGCGTGAAGCTGAACGGCGAGCAGCTGGGCGCGCTGGACGTCGCCCGCGGGACGCTCGCCGGGGGCCTCCTGCAGGTCGGCAAACGGCGCTTTGCGCGGCTCGGCGCCTGAGCATGCGCGGTGCTATAGTTCCCGAGCCGTTCGCTACGACGGCGTAGGAAAGTCCCTCAACCTCGCGAACCAAGGAGCCCTCCGGCCCGACTCGTATTCGATACGATGCTCGATCTCGGAGGCCTCTGGCGCGAGTCGGAGGCTTTTTTACGCCGTAGGACGCCTCGGCACCGGTCTTTGAAAACTCAACAGCGAACGTTCAAACGTCGAGTCGCTCGAACTCGGGATTGGCTTCGGCCTGCCCCGGGGGAGAGAACTTGAACCTCGTCGGTCTCTTCGGAGACTGACCTTTGAGCTCAAGCTCATTGTGAAAGGTCTGCCGGCTTGCCGGCAAAACATCCTTCACGGAGAGTTTGATCCTGGCTCAGGACGAACGCTGGCGGCGCGCTTAACACATGCAAGTCGAGCGAGAACCAGGCCTTCGGGCCTGGGGAAAGCGGCGAACGGGTGAGTAACACGTGGGTAACCCACCCTTGGTACTGGGATAGCCCGGGGAAACCCGGATTAATACCGGATGGCCCAACAGGCTCTCGAGCCGGTTGGGAAAGGTAGCTTCGGCCTCCGACCAAGGACGGGCCCGCGGTGGATTAGCTTGTTGGTGGGGTAACGGCCTACCAAGGCGACGATCCATAGCTGGTCTGAGAGGACGATCAGCCACACTGGGACTGAGACACGGCCCAGACTCCTACGGGAGGCAGCAGTGGGGAATCGTGCGCAATGGACGAAAGTCTGACGCAGCGACGCCGCGTGGGGGAAGAAGGCTTTCGGGTTGTAAACCCCTTTCAGTTGGGACGAAGCTTTACCGGTTAATAGCCGGTTGGAGTGACGGTACCTTCAGAAGAAGCCCCGGCTAACTACGTGCCAGCAGCCGCGGTAATACGTAGGGTGCAAGCGTTGTCCGGAATTATTGGGCGTAAAGAGCGTGTAGGCGGCCCGATTAGTCCGCTGTGAAAGTCCAGGG
>DASZBP010000129.1:0-1911 GCA_035943915.1 Gaiellaceae bacterium
CGGGCGGTTCCGCACCCTCGAGAACATCCGTGCCTATGCGCGCAAGAAGTTGCAGGAATCAGGGATGGAAGACCGATTCATGCGAAAGCACGCATCGCACTTCGCGAATCAGGCGGCCGAAGCAGACGCCCGACTTCGTGCAAACGACGAAACCGCGCTCGCATTTTTCGAGGAAGAGCATGACAACCTGCGCCTCGCGCTGGCTTTCTTGGAGCGCGCCGACGGTGAAGCCTTCCTTCAGCTTGCCGCGAGCTGTAGCTGGTACTGGTTCGTCCGGGGGCACATGAGTGAGGGCCGAAGCTGGCTGACGCGGGCCCTCACGGCTGCCGGCTGCGAAGCCCAACCTGCCCTCAGGGCCGTAGCACTGATGCGAATCGGATCCATCGCAGAGCAGCAAGGGGATCTCGACGTGGCAGAGCAAGCCCTTGACGAGTGCGTGAACGTTCGCCGCAGCCTTGGAGACACCGCCGGGACAGCGGCTGGTTTATGCAACTTAGGCAACGTCTTCCGTGCCCGAAACAATCTCCTCCGCGCAAAGGAGATCTATGCCGAAGTCCTGGCAATCGGGCGTGCCATCGACAGTGACGAAGACTGCGCTAGCGCTCTCTGCAACCTCGGCGTGGTAGCCGCCATCGAAGAGGATTACGACACCGCACGCGCATTCTTGATCGAAAGTCTTCGCCTCGCGAAGAAACTGAACATCAAATATGGGCAGGCGATCGTCGAAGGCGCACTTGGCGCCGTCGCATCAGATACGGGCGACCTTGTATCTGCCTGTTCCTACTTGTGGTCGAGCTTCGAAATCGCGCGCGAGATGGACAGTCCGGAGGGTGTGCTGTCGCAATTGGAAGAGCTTGCGTTCGTGGCTGCGCGGCTCAGGAGGTTTGATGTCGGGGTTTATGTCTTCGCCGCGGCAGCCGCGTTGCGAGATACACACGGGATCGACGTCCGTGAACAAGCCGCCCGACGCGAGAAAATCCTGCGGTCGCTCAGCGAGTCGCTCGATCGCGAAACGTTCAAGCGGGAATACGAAGCGGGGCTTGCTGCCACGTCAGACGAGATCCACGACCGGAGCTGGCAAGAGATCGTTCTCGCCGCAGGTCAGCGCGACCAGCCTTGACGCCCTCGCGCGTAGCTGTGGTGGGGCACACGACACGACGCCTCGTCGGCTGCGATTCACAAGCGAGTCGATGGTGCCGTTCTCGGAGCGGACCTGGCTGACGTCCGGCCACAGGAACGCCACGGCCGAGTGATCGGTTACGTCGGGTCGGCTGGACGCCGACCCGACGCTCGGACGTGAATCAAGCTGCCAGGGAAGGCGCCGACTGGGTCGTCGAAACGCTGCGCACCAACGTCAATGCGACAAAAGCAGCGACGACTGCGAACCCGTCTGCTGCCGTAAACATGACGAAGGCGTGCTGCACAGCCTGCGGGCTCGAGGAGTGGGTACCGATACGGAACGCCACTCCAGCGATGAGATTCGAGGCGAAGAGCAGCCCGGCCCAGATCGACGCACGACGACCGGAGCCTCCAGCCCCGCACAGATCTCCCATAATCCGGCGCAGAAGGATGAAGCCTCCGACGGGCACGAACCACGCGAGCACTGTCCACAGCGATCGGTGCCGGCGCGGCAGGCCGAGCGAATCGAGATTCCTGTAGGCGCGACGGAGCCAAAGTACGAATACGAGTCCCGTGATGGGGAAAAGCCCGAGCTGCGCAGTACCGATGATCACATCCCGATGGAGGCTGGCAAGGACGGTGTGTGCTGCGCCCGTCTTGCCTGCACCGAGTCGGCGAAGGAGCAACGACGTCGCCCCGAGGTTGGCCGCCGCGGCGGCGTCGACCACGAGAGTGACGGCCAAGAGAAGCCTCGTCACGGTGGACAGTCGGGAGACGGGACGGAACTTCGAT
>DASZBP010000130.1:0-1581 GCA_035943915.1 Gaiellaceae bacterium
CCGACGAAGACCGGCGCTTCGCGCGGGCGGTGCTTGATCCCCTTTTCGAACCCGAACGTCTCCGCGATCACGTAGGCGGCGGTCACGGGCAGGATCGCGGCGGCGAGCAGGCTCGCCCCGAGCAGACCGACGGCGAATAGCACCTCGGCGTAGCGGCCTGCGAACGGCACCAACGCCTTGGCAGCACCGGCGGCGCTATTGACGTTGTGCTCGCCATGCACGAAGAGGGTGGCGCCCGTGGCGATGATGATGAACATCGCGATCAGGTTCGCGAAGATCGAGCCGCTGACGACCTCGGCGCGCTCGGCGTTCAGCTGCTCCGGCCCCACTCCCTTCTCGACCACGGCTGACTGGACGTAGAGCTGCATGAACGGCGTTATCGTCGTGCCGGCGGTGGCGATGAAGAGGAACAGGTAGCCGGAGTTGAGCTGGACATGTGGCACTACGATCGCGTGTCCGACCTTCGCCCAGTGGGGTTTGGCGAGGATCGCGGCGATCGGGTAGGCGAAGAAGGGGATCGTCATCAAGACGAAGATCCGTTCGGCGAGCTTGTAGGAGCCGCGCACAAGGAGCAGCCAGACAAACAGGGCTGCGACCGGGATCGACGCGTACTTCGGGACGTGCGCAAGTCCGAGCGCGGCGCCAATGCCGACGAACTCGCTGATGCAGATGCCGAGGTTCGCGATCAGCACCGAGACGGTGGCGAATGCCGACCAGCGGACGCCGTACTGCTCACGGATCAGCTCTGCCAGCCCCTTGCCGGTGACTGCGCCCATCCGCGCGGCCATCTCCTGGACGACGATCAGGCTGACGGTGATCACCACCATCATCCAGAGCAGGTCGTAGCCGTACTTCGCCCCCACGGACGCGTAGGTGGCGATCCCGCCCGCGTCGTTGCCCGCGTTCGCCGCGATCAGACCGGGGCCAAGCGCGGCAAAAACCAGCAGCAGCTTGTTAGTGAGCCGGCTACGCGGGCGCAGGCGTGGACGGCCGCGCAAGGCGCGACGCGGCAACTCCAAGAGTGCCGATACTGAGCGGAACATCCGCCAGCGCCTCAAGCAAGAGCGTCGTCACGGCGAGCAGCCTAACGCTTAGTCGTCGCCGAAGACGCGGAAGTTTCGCCGCCAGCCGCGCGGCAGCACCAGCTCGAGGACGTCGTCGACGGTGATCACGCCGAGCAGGTGCTGCTCCTCGTCGACGACGGGGACGACGGTCAGGTCGTAGTCGGTCATCAGGCGGGCGACCTCCTCCAGGTCTGCGTCCGGGCGCACATGCGTGGGCAAACGTGCGATCTCACCGACCGCGGCGCCCGTTTCGGCGCGGAGAAGATCGACGACCTGGAGCGCGCCTTTGAGCCGGCGGTGCTGGTTCATCACGAACAGCCAGGCGACCGAGTCGGGCGAGCCGGTGGAACGGCGGATCCGCTCGAGCGCTTCCTCGCGCGTCGCCTGCGAGTAGACGCAGATGAAGTCGGGGCTCATCAGGCCGCCGGCCGTGCTCGGCTCGTAGCCGAGCAGCGTCCGTACCCTGCGCCGCTGCGCCGGGGGCAGCAGCGCGACGACGTCCTCGCGTCGCTCTTCC
>DASZBP010000131.1:0-4946 GCA_035943915.1 Gaiellaceae bacterium
CCGCTCCCACGCCCGCAGCAGGTCGGGGCTGACGCCCGAGCGTCGGCTCAGCTCGCCGATCCGGAACCGCGTCTCGGTCGCCATCGGCGTGACAATACAGATCATGGACAGACGTTTGACAAGATCGCGAGCGGGCAGCTACTATCTGGACGAAACCTGAACAGGAGGTAGACAAGTGCGTAAGCTTGACCTGCTCGCTGCTGTGCTCGTGATCGTGGGCGGCCTCAACTGGGGCCTCGTCGCGATCGCGAGGTTCGACCTCGTCGCCTGGATCTTCGGCGGCATGAGCTTCGGCGACACCAACTGGGCGAGCCGGATCGTCTACGGCCTCGTCGGCCTCGCGGCCGTCTACGCGATCGCGTCGCTCGCCGGCCAGAGTCGCACGAGTGCGCATCCCGCGACGGTGCGGTGACGACGGGGCTCGTCCTCTTCACCCGCGACCTTCGCGTCCGGGACAATCCGGCGCTCGCCGCCGCGGCGCGCGAGCACGAGCAGCTGCTCCCGCTGTTCGTGCTCGACGACCACCTGGTCACCGCGGCCGGCGAGCGCCGGCAGGCGTTCCTCGCCGACGCGCTGCACGACCTGTCCGGCTCGCTCGGCGGCCTCGCTGTGCGGCGGGGCGAGACAGTCGCGGAGACGGTCAAGCTGGCACGTGCAGTCGGCGCCCACACCGTCCATGTCGCCGACGACGCATCGGTGTTCGCGCAGCGGCGCGTACGGCGTTTGAGCGAGGTGATCGAGGTACGCGTTCATCCGTCGACGAGCGTCGTCCCTCTCGACGCGCTGCCGACGACCTCCGGCGGTGCGTATCGCGTCTTCACGCCGTACTGGCGCGTGTGGCGCACGTTCCCGCGCCGCGCGATCGAAGCGCCGCCGCGCGTCACGCTCCCCGACGGCGTCGACCTCGGCGTGCTGCCGGACGCGCGCGACTCGCAGTGGCGCGGCGGCGAAGCCGAAGGCAGGCGTCGCCTGCGGCGGTTCCTGGTCGACGGCCTCGGCGCATACGGCGGCGACGCGCCCGAGCTCGCCGACGGGGCGTCGTCGGGTCTCAGTGCGTATCTGCACTTTGGGTGTCTCTCCCCGCTCGAGGCCGCCGTTCTCGGCGAGTCGAACGACCGCTTCGTGCGGCAGCTCTGCTGGCGCGACTTCTTCCTGCAGCTGTTCGCCGCGCACCCGTCGCTCGAGCGCGACGACCTTCACGCTCCACGCTACGCGGTGCGCGACGATCCCGAAAGGCTCGAGGCTTGGCGTGAAGGCGCGACCGGAATCGCGATCGTCGACGCAGCGATGCGGCACCTGAACGCAGAAGGATGGTTGCCGAACCGCGCGCGGCTGATCGCCGCGTCGTATCTCGCGAAGTCGCTGCGGATCGACTGGCGGCACGGCGCGGCGCATTTCGCCGAGCATCTCGTCGATGCGGACGTCGCGTCGAACGCCGGCAACTGGCAGTGGGTCGCCGGCACGGGAACAGACACGCGTCCGAACCGGATGCTCAATCCGGAACGGCAGGCCGCGCGCCACGACCCGGACGGCGCGTATGTCGCGCGTCACTCCGACAGCTGAGAGAACGCCTGCCGAAAGACCTCGATCGGCTGCGCACCCATGACGATCAACCGGCGGTCGAGCAAGAACGCCGGGACGGCGTTGACGCCGATCGAGTACGCCTGCCGCGTCGATCCCTCGACGACGTCGAGGTATGCGGTGGGATCGCCGAGCACCCGGTCGACATCGTCGACGCCGGTCTCTGCGGCGAGGCGCCGCAACTCATCCGCGCTGCCGATGTTCAAGGCCTCCGACCAGTACGCGTCCATCAGCCGGTCGTGGAACGCGTCGTGCAGGCCCTGCTCGCGCGCGAGCTCGGAGACGCGGAGTGCGAGCTTCGTGTTCGGCACGACGCCGGGCCTGTTGTACTCGAGCCCCGCTGCGGCGAACCGCTCGGGCAGCGGGTCGTCGGCCATGCCGTAGCGGCGGTGCAGCTCGTCGAGCGAGATCCCTTCCGGCGGGTACTCCGGGTGGAGGTCGAACGGGAGCCACGTCACGTCGGCGTCGAACTCGCGCCGCGCCTGGCCGGCCGTCACCTGGCCGAGCCGGCAGAACGTCAGATGTAGTCGCTCCAGATGAGGATCGAGTGCTCGGCCATCTCCGAATAGTGTCTCGCCCGTGCTCGAACTGACACGGTCGCAGATTCTCGCCTTCCGCCGCCACGTCGGCGCACTCGACGAGCGGCTGCCGCGCAGTGCGCGGTCGCTCCGCCGGGCGGCATGGGCCGGGCTGCAGGACAGCATGCCGCGCGCCGCGCTCCTGTCGATCCACGCGCGCGTGAAAGGCGCCCACCCGGAGATCTGGGACGACCCGGCCCTGGTGCAGGTGTGGGGCCCTCGCTTCAGCGTGTTCGTCGTGCCCGCGCAGGATCACGCGGTGTTCACGGTCGGGCGCTACCCGGACGACGAAAAGGGCCGCCGCGTTGTCGAAGAGCGCGCGGCCGAGCTGCATCGCGTGCTCGACGGCAAGCGCGTGCGCGACCGCGATCTCGGCATGTCGAACGGCGTGCGGCGCGCGACGTCGACGGGCACGGTGCTGATCCGGTGGGAAGGTGCGCGCGCGCCGGTCGTCTGGAACGTGCCGCGGCCGAAGATCGCCCCGCTCGATGCGCGCATCGAGCTCGCGCGCCGTTACTTGCACGTCTACGGCCCGACGACCGTCCCGGCATTCGCGAAGTGGGCGGGCATCGGCGCAGGCGAGGCGCGCAATGCATTCGACGCGCTGCAGCTCACCGCGGTGCGCACGCCGATTGGCGAAGCGTGGATCCTCCCGGCGGACGAGGAAGCGTTCCGTGGCGAGCACGAGCCCGCGCCTGCGCGGCTGCTTCCGAGCGGCGACAGCTACTTCCTGCTGCAGGGCGTCGACCGCGAGCTGCTCGTGCGCGACGCGAAGCTGCGCAACGAGCTGTGGACGCCGCGCGTCTGGCCCGGCGCGGTGCTCGTGCGCGGCGAGATCGCCGGCACGTGGCGGCGCGCGCAGGCGAAGCTGAGCGTCCAGCCGTGGCGCAAGCTGTCGAAGGACGAGCGCGAAGCAGTCGAGGCGGAGGCGGCGTCCTTGCCGCTGCCGGACATCGAGGGCCAGGTCTCCGTCAGCTGGAGCTGACGGAAAGGATCCGCGTGCCCGTCGACTTGAACCCGGCGTAGGCGGCCTGCCCGACACGCAGGTCGAGGCGCCGCAGCGAGTCCGCCGTGATCTCCGCGGTGATGCCGTCGATCGTCACGCGCGCGCGGTTGCCGAGCTCGGTGATCGTCCTGATCGTGCCGCGGATGCTGTTCTGCGCGGAAGACTCGGGCGGTGCGGTCGTCGAGACGGTGACCTCCCATGGGTAGACGGCGAGCGCGATGTCACCGTCGAGGTGCTCGGGAATGCGGATGACCGCGCCTTCGCTCGTGCGGATCGTCCCGTCGCGCGAGGCGTGGCCGTAGATCACGTTCGCCCCGGTGAACGACGCGACGAACGGATCGCTCGGGCTCGACACGAGCTCCGCGGGCGAGCCGAGCTGGCGCAGCCTCCCGTCGACGAGCACGCCGACGCTTCCGGCGAGCGCCGCGGCGTCCTCGAAGTCGTGCGTGACGAGCAGCACTGGGATGTCGAGCTCTGCGAGCAGCTGCTGAAGCTCGCCGCGCACACCGACCTTCGTATGCGCGTCGAGCGCGGAGAGCGGCTCGTCGAGCAGGAGCACGCGCGGCTCTCGCGCGAGCGCGCGCGCGAGAGCGACGCGTTGTCGCTCGCCGCCCGACAACCTCGCAGGCTTGGCGTTCGTCAGGTGCGAGATGCCGAGCCGCTCGAGGTACGCATCGGCGTGGTGGCGGCGGGAGTACTCGACGTTCTGCCGCACGGTCATGTGCGGGAAGAGTGCGTAGTCCTGGTAGACGAGGCCGACGCTCCGCTCCTCCGGCCGCGCGAAGGCGCCCGGTCCCGACCACACCTCGCCTGCGCAGACGATCTTTCCTGCGGACGGTCGCACGAGGCCCGCGACCGCGTTCAGCACGGTAGACTTCCCGGCGCCCGACGGCCCGACGAGCGCCACCGTCGACGCGACGCGAAGGCTCAGCTCGAGATCGAAGGCCCGTAGAGGAACCCGGACCGACTCGAGTTCGAGTTCGTGCGCCATGTGAGTCCGATTCTGAGGCCGAGGAGCAGGGTCACGCTGATCACCACGAGCACCGCGGACATCGCGAGCGTTGTGTCGAAGTCCTGGTCGAACTCCGCGTAGATCGCCAGCGGCAGCGTCTGCGTCACGCGCTGCAGGCTGCCGGCGAACATGATCGTCGCGCCGAACTCGCCGAGGCCGCGCGCGAACGAGAGCGCGAGGCCCGCGATCAGCCCGCCGCGCGCGAGCGGGAGTGACACGCGGAAGAACGTGCGGGCCGCACTTGCGCCGAGCGTTCGGGATGCGGCGAGCAGGTGAGGGTCAAGCGCTTCGAATGACGCGATCGCCTGCCGGATGTAGAGCGGGCTCGCGACGTACGCGACGGCGACGGTCACCGCGCTCTGCGTGAACGGGAGGCTGACACCCGCCCAGCGCAGCGACGAGCCGAGCAGCCCGAAGCGGCCGAACGCAGCGAGCAGCCCGACGCCGGCGACAGCTGGCGGGAGCACGAGCGGCAGCTCGACGAGCGTGATCACAGCGCCGCGGCCGCGGAAGCGCTGCGTCGCGATCAGGTACGCCGTCGGCGTGCCGAGCAGCAGGATCATCAGCTGCGCGATCGCGCTCGTCTTGAAGCTGACGACCAGTGCATCGGTGACCACCGGGTTCGACAGCTGGTCGAACAGGTGGGTGGGCGTCGTGTGCGCGAAGATCGCGACGATCGGCAGCAGCAAGAACGCGAGCGCGAGCGTCGCGGCGGCGGCGTAGAGAACGGTGAGGAGCGCTCTGGCTACTTCTTCGTCTTCTTCACGCG
>DASZBP010000132.1:0-3620 GCA_035943915.1 Gaiellaceae bacterium
CGAGCCCCAGCTTCTCGGAGTTTCCCGTGCCGCCACGCGAGGAGTCGGTCGCCGAAGTTGCCGAGCTATGGGAAGGCGACACGTACGCGCCGTTCGTCGCGGAGCGTGACGGGCGCATCTCCGGGATGCTGATCCTGTTCAGGCGGCCTGAGGGAGACCTTCGCGTCCCGGCGCGCAACATCGACCTCGCGTTCGCAGCGACCCACGAGGAGTTCCGCGGCAGCGGCGCCGGCATGGCGCTGTACGCGCAGGCGATGGACTGGGCGGGCGAGCAGGGCTTCGAGTCGATGACCGTCGACTGGCGGTCGGTCAATCTCCTCTCGTCGCGCTTCTGGCCGAACCGCGGCTTCCGGGCGCAGTACCTGCGCCTCTATCGCGCCATTCCATAGGCTCTGCCGATGCCGGGCGCCTCCACGATCGCGCTCTTCGCCCTCGCGTCGCTGGCGCTCGCCGTCGTGCCGGGGCCTGCGGTGACGTACATCGTCGCGCAGTCGGTCGACAAGGGCCGCAGCGCCGGCCTCGCTTCGGCGTGCGGCGTCGCGAGCGGCGGTCTCGTCCACGTGCTCGCGGCGACGGTCGGTCTGTCGGCGCTGATCGCGTCGTCGGCGACCGCGTTCACGGTCGTGAAGCTCGTCGGCGCTGCCTACCTGATCGCCGTCGGCATCCGCCGCATCGTCACGAAGGACGAGACGTACACGGAGCCGCAGCCGGCCCCGCTCCGGAAGATCTGGCGGCAAGGCGTCGTGGTGAACATCTTCAACCCGAAGACCGCGCTGTTTTTCCTCGCGTTCCTGCCGCAGTTCGTCAGTCGCGACCACACGGTGTGGACGCAGGTCGCGTTCCTCGGGCTGCTGTTCGCGCTGATCGCATTCGCATCGGATTGCGCCTATGCGCTGCTCGCCGACGCACTCGCGTCGCGGCTGCGGCGCGGGACACGCGCGGCAAAGGTGCAGCGCTACGTGTCGGGAAGCATCTTCATCGCGCTCGGCGGCGCCGCCGCGGCTGCGCACAGGTAGCCGCGTGGCGATCCCGCTCCTCGCCGACTCGCGGATCGTCGTCGCAGAGCCGGGGGACGGCGACGTCGTGTTGCGGCCGCCGGTGCCACGCGACGCGATCACCGACGTGCCCGCGGCCGTGCGCGATGCGCTCAGATTCCCGCTCGCAGGTGAGCCGCTCGAGCGCCTGGTGAAACGCGGCGGCACCGCGACGATCGTCATCGAGCAGCCGTCGCTGCCGATCCCCGCGGTGCCGGTCGGCCCGCGACACGAGGCGGTGGCCGCCGTCTCCGACGAGCTCGACCGCCTCGGCGTCGAGCGCATCACGATCCTCGTCGCCGGCGGGCTGACGCGGCGCACGTCGCCGCGGGAGATCGGGCTGCTGGTCCCACCCGAGTTCCGGCGACGCTTCCGCGGCCGCGTGATCGTCCACGACGCCGAAGCCGAGGATCTCGTCGAGCTCGGCACGGCCGGCAACGTGACGCTGCGCGTGAACCCCGCACTCGTCGAGACGGATCTCGTCGTCACCGTCACCGCGGCCGAGACCGTGTTGCACGGCGGTCCGTGCGCGCTGCTCAACGCGAGCGGCCGCGAGTCGCTGCGCGCCGCAGGAGCGTTGTCGCTGCTCGAGACGAGCGCGTCGCAGGGATGGCGCCTGGCTGTCGAGCTCGAGCGCCTGCTCACGCAACGCGTGCCGACGATCGGTGTGTCGCTCGCACTGAACCTGCCGCAGGTCGCGGGCGTGTTCGCGGGTTATCCGAACGACGACGAGGCGATGCAGCGCCTGCTGCGCTCGCGCGTGCGCCGGCTGTTCCAGATCGCGCCGGGCCGCGTGCGGCAGCGCGTGCTCGAGCGCCTGCCGCGCGAGCTCACCGCAGCCGCGGTGTTCGGCGGGCCGCCGTCCGTGGCGCACACGGAGGCACTGCTGCGCGGAACGGTGTTCAAGGGAGCGGAACTGTCGGAGCAGCTCGACGCGCTCGTCATCGGCGTGCCGCCGACGACGCCGTGGGTGCCACGCGAGCGGCCGAACCCCGTCAGCGCCGCGTACCTCGCGCTGGGGCTCGCGCTGCGTCTTTGGCGCAACGCGCCGCCGATCGCGCAGGGCGGCACGGCCATCCTCGTCCATCCGTTCCCGCGCCGCTTCCCGCGGCCGACGCAGTCGCCCTATCGGGCGCTGTTCTTCGACCCGCGCACCGCGCGCGACAGCGACGCGATGCGCGAGGCGGAACGGGCTGCGCTCGCGGACGAAGCCGCAATCCGCGAGTACCGCGCAGGGCATGCAGTTCATCCGCTGCAGCCGTTCGTCGAGTGGAGCGCGTGCGATGCGGCAGCGCATCGCCTCGGCGCGGTGCTCGTCGCCGGCTGCCGCGACTGGGATGCGGCGCGACAGCTGGGCTACGTCCCGGTGCACAGCCTTCCCGCCGCGCTCGAGATGGCGCGCGGCCGCGGCGCCGAGAGGATCGGCTACCTGCTCTCGCCGCCGTACTTCCCGCTCGTCGTGGCCGGCTAGATCGCGCGTCCTGCGAGCACGCCGAGGTACACCGCGACGAGACCCGCAGAGCACGAGCCGAGCACGTTGGCCGCGGCCATGAAGAACGCGCGGTGCTCGGACAGCGTGTAGCTGTCGATCATCAGCGTCGAGAACGTCGTGTACGCGCCGAGGAACCCGACGATCAGCGCCGAGTGGAGCGCATGCGAGCCCCACTCCTTGTGACGAAGGACCGAGAAGAGCACCCCGATCACGAACGCCCCGGTGATGTTCACGAGGAACGTTCCCCACGGGAAGACGCCGGTCGTGCGTCCGGTCACCCACGAAACGAGGCCGTAGCGAGCGAGCGCGCCCAGCGCGCCGCCGACGGCGATCGCGACGACTGCGCTCAGGTCTCGCCGAGGTAGGTCTTGCGGACCTGCTCGTTCGTCTTCAGCGCCTCGGCGCTGTCCGCGAGCACGATCTTCCCCGTCTCGAGCACGTACCCGCGGTGCGCGTTGTCGAGCGCCATCAACGCGTTCTGCTCGACGAGCAGGATCGCGGTGCCTTCTTCCTTGTTGATCCGCAGGATGATCTCGAAGATGCGCTCGACGAAGATCGGCGCAAGCCCCAGCGACGGCTCGTCGAGGAGCAGCAGCTTGGGACGCGCCATCAGCGCCCGGCCGATCGCGCACATCTGCTGCTCGCCGCCGGACATCGTCCCGGCCTTCTGGTCGCGCCGCTCCTGGAGGCGCGGGAAGAGCTCGAACACGCGGTCCATGTCCTCGCGGATGCCCGTTCGGTCGTTGCGCTGGAAGGCGCCCATCTCGAGGTTCTCGACGACGGTCATGCGCGGGAACAACCTGCGTCCCTCCGGGGACTGCGCGATGCCGCGCTTGACGATCTGGTGTGCGGGCGTCGTCGTGATGTCGCGCCCGTCGAAGCGGATCGATCCCTGACGCGGCCGGTTGAGGCCGTTGATCGAGCGAAGCGTCGTCGACTTGCCGGCGCCGTTGGCCCCGAGGAGCGTCACGATCTCGCCTTCGTAGACCTCCAGCGAGACGCCTTTCAGCGCCTGGATCGACCCGTAGTAGGTGTGGATGTCGTTGACCTGGAGAAGCGGCCCGCCGCCGTTCGTGCTCGTCACGACAGCCCCT
>DASZBP010000133.1:0-22815 GCA_035943915.1 Gaiellaceae bacterium
CTTCACGCAGCAGTCGAAGGCTGTCCTCACGCGGCTCGCACAGGCGATCCACGACTCCGGGGACACCACCATCAACAACGGCGACCCCGGCGTCGGCGCGTGCGGCCAGCCGATCACGTGGTGCCAGAGCGCGGTGATCCCCGGGGCGACGTTCACGAACCAGTGGGCGTCGTTCTCGACGTGGACGCAAACCGGCATCTCGTTCGCCGACCAGCCCGTCACGTTCACCGCGGGCGCTACCGCCGGGCCGATCACCGTGCAGCTGAAGACCGGCAGCATCGTCACGCCCGCGCTCGCGGACACGCCGGTGACACTGGCGTCGACATCGCCGAAGGGCCAGTTCTCGACGTCGCCCTCGGGCCCGCGGACGCCGACACTGACGGTGACGATCCCGGCGGGCTCGCCGGCGGCCGCCTTCTACTACCAGGACACCGAAGCGGGGTCGGTGACGATCTCCGCGACCCTCGCCGGACAGCCGCCGGCATCGCAGGTCGAGACGGTGACGGCCGCAGCACCGAGCGACGTCGAGCTCGAGCCGGCCGCGGTGACGGTGATGGGCGGGTCGAAGCGGCTCTTCGCAGCGCACGTCACGGACGGCTACGGCAACCCGACCGACGCACCGGTGAAGTGGTCGCTCTCGTCGGCGACCGTCGGCGCGATCGTCCCGACGAGCGGCGCGTCGACGACGTTCACCGCGTCGTCTACGGCAAGCGGCCGCGCGCGCCTCACCGCGAGCGTGGGCGCCCTCAAGGCGTCGGCCGTCATCACGGTGAAGCTCGCGCCTGCACGCATCGGCGGGACACTCGCCCGGCACATCCACGGCCACGAGATCGTGACGGTGTGGGTCGTGCGCGGCAAGGCGCGCGCGAAGGGCGTGGCGATCGCGTTCACCGTGCGGCACGGCTCGAGCATCGTCGCGAAGGTGACGGGACGCACGGACGCGCACGGTCGCGTCACCTGGCGCAGCAAGCATCCGCTGCCGGCCGGGCGCTACACGGTCAAAGCTGCGATTCGCTGACGCTCGACGTCGTCTCGCACCCAGCAGTCGGCGCGATGGTCGTTGACGACGCCGCACGCCTGCATCGCCGCCCACACGGTCGTCGGGCCGACGAAGCGGAAGCCCGCCTTCTTCAGGCGCTTCGAAAGCTCCTTCGCATCGGCTTCGACACCGTCGCGATACGACCACACGAGCTCTTGTAGCGGCGCCGACTCGCGTAGCCCCACGGTCGCCTGCGCGTTCGCAATCGCCGCTTCGATCTTGCCGCGGTGCCGCACGATGCCGGCGTCGCCGAGGAGCCGCGCCACGTCCCGCTCGCCGAAGCGCGCGACCTTGTCGGGATCGAAGCCCGCGAATCCCGCGCGGAACGCCTCGCGCTTGCGCAGGATCGTCAGCCACGAAAGGCCCGACTGGAACCCCTCGAGGCAGAAGCGCTCGTACAGGCCGCGCTCATCGAGGATCGGCCGTCCCCATTCCTCGTCGTGGTACGCGTTGTACGCGGGGTCGGCGGTCTCCCAGCAGCGGACGACATCCGTCACGGCAGCTCGACCTTGACGACACCGTCCTCGACCACGACGGGGTAGGTCTCGACCGGCTCGACCGCCGGCAGCGTGAGGGGGCGTCCGGTCGCGAGGTCGAACGCGGAGCCGTGGCGCGGGCAGATCACGCGGCACGTGTCCTCTTCCCACTCGCCCTCACACAGTGGGCCGTCGTCGTGCGAGCAGCGATCCTCGAGCGCGTAGAGCGTCCCCGCGCAGTTGTAGACGCCGATCGACGTCCAGCCGACAGTGACGATCTTCGCGGAGCCGGGACCGAACTCGTCGGCGGGCGCGACGTCGAGCTTCGCCACTATGCGAAGTCCAGGCCCTGCCACTCGTCGGGGAGCGGCGTCCCCTTCGAGCGGTGCAGCGCGACCTTCAGCACGCCGAGCCCGAGGATCGCGCACTTGATGCGCACCGGCGTCAGCGGTATGCCGATCTCCTCGAGCAGCTCTTCCTTCGGCAGCGCCGCGACGTCGGCGGCCGTCCGTCCCTTCACGAGATCGGTGAGCATCGAGGTCGCAGCCTGCGAGATCGCGCAGCCGCGCCCTTCGAAGCCGACTTGCTCGATCGTCTCGCCGTCCACGGCGAACTTCACCGACACGGTGACCTCGTCGCCGCACAGCGGGTTCATGCCCTCGGCCTGCGCATCGGGCTCGTCGATCAGCCCGTGCCCGTGCGGGTTCTTGTAGTGGTCGAGGATCACTTCGCGGTACATCTGTTCCAGGTCAGACACCGAACGTGTCCTTCACCCGGACGAGACCCGCGGCGAGCCGATCGATCTCCTCCGGCACGGTGTAGAGGTAGAAGCTCGCGCGGTTCGTCGCGACCACTCCGAGCCGGCCCATCAGCGGCTGGCAGCAGTGATGGCCTGCGCGAATCGCGACACCGTCGAGGTCGAGGATCTGCGCGACGTCGTGCGGATGCACACCCTCGACGTCGAAGCTGATGATGCCGGCGCGACGGTCGGCAGGGGGTCCCCACTGGGTGACGCCGCCGATCTCGTCGAGCTTGCCGAGCGCGTACGCGACGAGCTCGTGCTCGTGCTGCTCGATCGCTTCGAGGCCGACCGCCTCGAGGTAGTCGATCGCGGCGCCGAGTCCGACGGCCTCTGCCATCGGAGCGGTCCCCGCCTCGAACTTGTGCGGCAGCTCGCCCCACGTCGACTCGTCCTCGCGCACGCGGCGGATCATGTGACCGCCGGTGAGGAACGGGTCCATCTCGAGCAGCAGCTCGGTCTTGCCCCAGAGGAAGCCGATGCCGCTCGGGCCGCACATCTTGTGACCGCTGACGGCGACGAAATCGGAGCCGAGCGCCTGCACGTCGACGCGCTTGTGCGGCGCGGCCTGCGCCGCGTCGCAGACATGGATCGCGCCGCGCTCGTGCGCCCACGCCGCGATGCGGGGAATGTCGTTCGAGCCGCCGAGCACGTTGGACACGTAGCCCGTCGCGACGACCTTCACGTTTCCGTCACCGGCGAGCTCGTCGAGTTGCTCGAGATGCAGAGTCCCGTCGGGCTCGACGGGGAGCATGCGGAACGACGCGCCGGATTTGCCCGCGATGTACTGCCACGGCACGAAGTTCGCGTGGTGCTCGAGCTCGGTGACGAGCACGACGTCGCCGGGGCCGAGGTTCTTGAGCCCCCACGCGTACGCGACGAGGTTGAGCGCCTCGGTCGCGTTGCGTACGAAGATGATCTCCTTCGCCGACGGCGCGTTCACGAATGCCCGGCAGCGCTCGCGCGCGTGCTCGAGCGCCTCGGTCGCGCGCTCGGCGAGCTCGTAGACGCCGCGGTGCACGTTCGCGTACGAGGTCTCGTAGAAGTGCGTCATCGCGTCGAGCATCTGGCGCGGCTTCTGCGCGCTCGCGGCAGAGTCGAGATACGCGAGCGGCTTCCCGTGGAACTGCTGCTCGAAGATGGGGAAGTCGGCGCGAAGGGCGTGCGCGTCGAGCTTTTTCGGAGCGGTTACGGCCACCCCCGCAGGTTACCGGGCTACCTGTGGATGACTTCGCAGCGGGTGAGCCGGTCGGTCTTGTCGGCCCAGACCGTGTCCCGGCCCGGGCCGCAGTCGACCCGATCCGTGTGCCCGTCGTTCGCGTGGATGCGGTCGTTTCCCGCCCCGGCCCGGATCACGTCGCCCCAGAGAGGGGTGCCTTCGATCACGTCTGCCTTCGCTGTCCCGGACACCAGGCAGCTTCCGGTCTCGAGGCGGGAGCCGAGGACGATCGCCTTGTGGCCGGGACAGGCCGGCCGCGCGCCCGAGTACTCGAGGATGCCCTCGGCGGTATAGGAGACGCCGACTCCGGCGGAACTCGCGACGTGGACGTCCGTGCCGGGCAACGTGACCTCGTTCACGCCGCCGAGCCAGGTGTACGCGACCCGCCGCCCGTCGGTGCCCCAGGCCAACGCGGAGATGCCCGGATGAGCTTGGACCGCCGCGTATGCGACCACATCGGGTCCGGCGATGCGAATCTCGCTGCCGACGATGAATGCGATCTCGTGGGAGTTCGGCGACCACACCGGGTCGCCGGGTCTGAAGGCGTCGGCGACCTTCATCGTCGTACCGTCCGCCTGAATGACATAGATCCCGTCGTCACGACGGAACGCGAGCAATGTTCCGTCCGACGACCACGCGGGGCGACCGATCACGTTCAGCGCCCACACATTTCCACCGACGAAGAGGTCGCCGCCGGCGACGTAGGCGATGTCGGTCGAGTCGGGCCGCGCGGCCGGCGCAGTCGCACCGGCGGCGGTGGGATACCTGTGCCTGTGGGTGCCGTTCGGATGCACGACCCAGATCGCGCCGCCCGATGCGTAGGCGAGGTCGCCGTCGGCGAGCCACGTCGGGAAGAGCTGCCCTGCAGCGGTCGCGACGTGGACGACCCGATGCCTCTCGGTGTCGACCGTCCACACCTCCATGTGATTCGGGTAGACGCGTGTGAACGCGATCATGTCCGAGGAGGGCGCCTGCACGGGCCACCAGTCCTGCGTCGCGAGGACGCGCGACGTGGTCGCGGCCGCCGGGACGGTGAGCAGCGCGGCTCCGATGACCGCCAGGGCAAATGCGCGCGACAGCTTCATTCGGCCAACGTACGCCGACGGCGTCAACGATTCGTGAAGGTATCGTGGCCCGGCTGTGAGCTCTGAATACATCTTCACCATGTACCGGGTCGACAAGTTCTATGGCCCGGAGCGCCAGGTGCTGGCGAACATCTCGCTGTCGTTCCTGCCCGGGGCGAAGATCGGCGTGCTCGGCCCGAACGGGGCCGGTAAGTCGACCGTGCTCCGGATCATGGCCGGCAAGGAAGAGCCCTCGTCCGGCGTCGCCGAGCTGGCGCCGAACGCGACCGTCGGGCTGCTCGAGCAGGAGCCCGAGCTCGACCCCGCCAAGACGGTGCGCGAGAACGTCGAAGACGGTGTGCGCGAGCTGCGCGACCTGATGGACCGCTTCAACGCGATCTCCGCCGCGTTCGGCGAGCCGGACGCCGACTTCGACACGCTGCTCGCAGAGCAGGCGCAGGTGCAGGACCAGATCGACCGGCGCGACGCCTGGCAGCTCGAGTCGCAGCTCGACCACGCAATGGACGCGCTACGCCTGCCGGAAGGCGACCGCGACGTCACCTCTCTCTCCGGCGGCGAGCGCCGCCGCGTCGCGCTCTGCCGGTTGCTCTTGTCGGCGCCCGACCTGCTGCTGCTCGACGAGCCGACGAACCACCTCGACGCCGAGTCGGTTTTCTGGCTCGAGCGGTTCCTCGCGGAGTACAAGGGCACCGTCGTCGCAGTGACGCACGACCGGTACTTCCTCGACAACGTCGCCGGCTGGATCCTCGAGCTCGACCGCGGCCGCGGCATCCCGTACGAGGGGAACTACTCGGGCTGGCTCGAGCAGAAGCAGGCGCGGCTCGCGATCGAGGAGAAGCAGAGCTCGGCGCGCCAGCGCACGCTCGCGCGCGAGCTCGAGTGGGTGCGCATGGGCGCGAAGGCCCGGCACGCCAAGTCGAAGGCTCGTCTGGGTGCATACGAGCGCCTGCTCGCGGAGGAGGATGCGGTGAAGCTCGACAAGGTCGAGATCCACATTCCGCCGGGGCCGCGTCTCGGTGACGTCGTCATCGACGCGAAGGGGATCTCGAAGGGCTTCGGCGACAAGCTGCTGTTCGAGAACCTCGAGTTCTCGCTGCCGCCTGCGGGCATCGTCGGCGTGATCGGCCCGAACGGCGCCGGCAAGACGACGCTGTTCCGGATGATCGCCGGCGAGGAGACGCCCGACTCGGGCGAGTTGCGCATCGGCGACACCGTGCAGCTCGGGTACGTCGACCAGTCGCGCGCGAGCCTCGACGCGAAGAGCACGGTCTGGAAGGAGATCTCCGGCGGGCAGGACGTGATCCTGCTCGGCAAGAAGGAGATCAACTCGCGCCAGTACACGTCGTGGTTCAACTTCCGCGGCGGCGACCAGCAGAAGCCGGTCGGCAAGCTGTCCGGCGGCGAGCGCAACCGCGTGCACCTCGCGAAGATGCTGAAGAGCGGCGGCAACGTGCTGCTGCTCGACGAGCCGACGAACGACCTCGACGTCGACACGCTGCGTGCTCTGGAAGACGCCCTTCTCGATTTCGCCGGCTGCGCCGTGGTGATCACGCACGACCGCTGGTTCCTCGACCGCGTCGCGACGCACATCCTGGCGTTCGAGGGCGACTCGCAGGTGACGTGGTTCGAAGGGTCGTGGGGCGAGTACGCCGACTGGGTGCGCGAGACGCGCGGCCCCGAGGCGCTCGAGCCGCATCGCATCAAGTACAAGCCGCTCGTTCGCAGCTGATGGCAACCGCGACGCAACATCGACTGAGTCTTGTCGAGTTGCGCGTGCTGGGCTCGCTGCTCGAGAAGCAGCGCACGACGCCGGACCAGTATCCGCTGTCGCTGAACGCGCTTCGCCTCGCGTGCAATCAGCAGACGTCGCGCGAGCCGGTGATGGATCTGGACGAGGACGAGGTGCAGAACGCCGTGCGCTCGCTGGCCGCGTCGGGCTGGGCGCGGCTTGCGTCGGGGCCTGGCTCGCGCGTCGCGAAGTACCGGCAGCTGTTCGACGAGTCGCTCGAGCTCTCCGCCGGCGAGTCGTCACTGCTCGCGGTGCTGTTCCTGCGCGGACCGCAGACGGTCAACGAGCTGAAGACGCGCACCGATCGCGCGCACGGGTTCGCGTCGAACGACGAAGTCGCTGCCGCGTTGAGCGACCTTGCGGAGACCGGCTTCGTGCAAGAGCTCGAGCGGCAGCCGGGGCAGCGCGAGACGCGGTGGACACATCTGCTCGCAACTGAGGCAGCGGCACCGCCGACGCTCGAGGACGTCATCGACGCGTACAACGAGGCGTGGAACAAGCACGATCTCGACGGCATCGTCGCGCTGCATGCGCCGGGGATGGTGTTCGAGAACTGGAACGCCGGCGAGCGTGCAGAAGGCGACGCGGTGCGCACGCATATCGCGCAGATTTTCGAGAACTGGACCGACCTGCGCTTCATCGGGCGCTCGCTCTACGTCGGCGACGACTTCGTCGTGCAGGAGTGGACCGCGTACGCGACGCACTCGTCCGGCAAGGAGTTGACGTGGGAAGGCGTCGACATCTTCCCGTTCAAGGACGGCAAGATCGTGCGCAAGGACGTGTACTCGAACGCGTCGCGCCGCGTGCCTGAGCAGCTCGGCGCGTGAACCACGGGGTCAGGCACGTGCCTGACCCCGTTTTATGCACGCGGTATACGGTCCGCCCCTCGTGAGCAGGCAGTTCGCGTGCATACCGGCGAAAAGGACAGGCCGTTTCGCGGAGAAAAGACGATGTCCGGTCTAGACCTGCGGGATGCGCGCTTCGAGCGCGGCGCCGAGCGCTTCGCGCACCGGCTCGAGCTCGATGCGGTCGAGCACGTCCTGGAAGAAGCCGCGCACGATCAACCGCTCCGCCTGCGCGCGTGAGAGACCGCGCGCCATCAAGTAGAAGACCTCTTCACGGTTGATCCGGCCGAGCGTGGCGCCGTGCGTGCAGCGCACGTCGTTCGCCATGATCTCGAGGCCCGGGATCGAGTCTGCATGCGCCTTGTCGGAGAGCAGCAGGTTGCGGTTCTCCTGGTACGCGTTCGTCTTCTGCGCACCCTCCTCGACGCGGATCATCCCGCGCCAGACCGCCGTCGCGTTCTCACGCAGCGCGCCCTTGAACGCGAAGTCGCTCTCCGTGCTCGGTGCGGCGTGCTCCTGGAACGTGTCGTAGTCGAGGTGCTGGTCGCCGTCCGCGAAGTACGCGCCGGTGACGCGCGACGTCGCGCCTTCGCCGACGAGGTCGTTCTCGACCCAGACCTTGCCGCGCTTCGAGCCGAAGCCGCCGATCACCCAGTCGAGCTCGCTGTCGCGCTCGAGGCGCGCGCGGTAGCGGCCGAAATGCCACGTTTCCTTGGAGAGGTTCTGCAGCGCGACATACTCGATCTTCGCGTTCGGCTCGACGAACAGCTCGACGACGGCGTTCGTGTACGCGAGCACGTCCGGGCTCGATGCGGAAAGGTCCTCGATCAGCGTGAAGCGCGCGCCTTCCTCTGCACGCACGACCATGCGCCAGTACAACGACCCGCCGTTCGACGTCACCTGCACGTACAGCGGCTTCTCGAGCTCGACGCCCTTCGGCACCGTGACGAGGAGGCCGTGCTGCCACTGCGCGAGGTTCTCCATCGCGAACTTGTCGTCGTCCGGAACGAGCTCCGCGCCGTAGTCCGCGGGTAGCGGCTCGAACGTGACGCCTTCCGGCGCGTTGACGATCTCGATTCCCGTCTCGTCGACGCGTGCGAATCCGCTCACATCGAGATCGAGTGCCGGCTTCGTCGCGGTTGCCGTGCCGTTCCCGGACGGGACCTCGAAGCCGCGCAGGCTGGTGAAGCGCCAGTGCTCGTCGGCAGTCGTCGGCAGCGGCAGCGATTCGTACCGCGACAGAGCTTCTTCGCGGGTGATCACTGATCGGCCGGTGCGTAACGGCGGTGCAGAAGCATCTGGTTGCCGTCCGGGTCTGCAAAGAACGCCATGTGGCAGACGCCGGTGTCGAGCGTATCGCCGTTGAATGTGACGCCGCGCCCTTCCAGCTCCTTGCGGGCCTCATGCACGTCCGGCACGCGAAGCGCGAAGCCCGCGTCGTGCGGGCCCCGAAAGGCGCTGCCGATCGCCTCGAGACTCAGCAGGTAGAGGAAGCCGTTGTCGCCGAGCTTGAACTCGGGAAAGCCCTGGTCGTCGCGCGAGAGCGGCAGGCCGAGCGTGTCGCGGTACCACGCCTTCGACCGCTCCATGTCGGTGACGGGCAGTGCCCAGAAGTCGACGTGCTCGACGTCCACTAGCCGACAGAGCCTTCCATCTGCAACTGGATCAGCCGGTTCATCTCGACGGCGTACTCGAGCGGCAGCTCCTTCACGATCGGCTCGATGAAGCCGCTGACGACCATCGCCGACGCCTCCGCCTCGGAGAGGCCGCGCGACATGAGATAGAAGAGCTGCTCCTCGCCGATCTTCGAGACGGTTGCCTCGTGGCCGATGTCCACATCGTTCTCGTCGATGCGGATGTAGGGGTACGTGTCGGAGCGCGAGTCCTCGTCGAGAATCAGCGCGTCGCAGACGACCTTCGACTTCGAGCCCGTCGCGCCCTTGGCCACTTCCAGCAGGCCGCGGTAGCCGGCGCGCCCGCCGTCCTTCGAGATCGACTTCGACGTGATCACGCTCGTCGTGTTCGGCGCGTGGTGCACGCACTTGCCGCCCGCGTCCTGATGCTGGCCCTTGCCGGCGAACGCGATCGACAGCACCTCGCCGTGCGCGTGGTCGCCCATCAGCCAGATCGCCGGGTACTTCATCGTCAGCTTCGAGCCGAGGTTGCCGTCGACCCACTCCATGGTCGCGCCTTCGTAGGCAACGGCGCGCTTGGTGACGAGGTTGTAGACGTTGGTCGACCAGTTCTGGATCGTCGTGTAGCGGCAGCGGCCGCCCTTCTTCACGACGATCTCGACAACCGCGGAGTGCAGCGAGTCGGTCGAGTAGATCGGTGCGGTGCAGCCCTCGACGTAGTGCACGTAGGCGCCTTCGTCGACGAGGATCAGCGTGCGCTCGAACTGCCCCATGTTCTCCGCGTTGATGCGGAAGTAGGCCTGGAGCGGCAAGTCGATGTGGACGCCCGGCGGCACGTAGATGAACGAGCCGCCCGACCACACCGCGCTGTTCAGCGCTGCGAACTTGTTGTCGTTCGGCGGGATGATCGTGCCGAAGTACTGCTTGAAGAGCTCCTCGTGCTCGCGGAGCGCGGTGTCCGTGTCGAGGAAGATCACACCCTGCTTCTCCAGGCTCTCCTGGAGCTTGTGGTAGACGACCTCGCTCTCGTACTGCGCGCCAACACCGGCGAGGTACTTCTTCTCCGCCTCGGGGATGCCGAGCTTGTCCCACGTGTCCTTGATGTCCGCCGGCAGCTCGTCCCAGTTGTTCGCCTGATTCTCGGTCGGCTTGATGTAGTAGAAGATGTTCTCGAAGTCGATCTCCGACAGCGAGGGCATCCCGCCCCACGTCGGCATCGGCCGCGCGAGGAAGTAGTCGAGCGACTTGTGGCGGAACTTCCGCATCCAGTCCGGCTCGCTCTTGTGCTCGGCGATTGCCTCGACGAGCTCGTGCGAGAGGCCGCGGCCCGACTTGAAGAAGTAGTCCTTCGCCTCGTCGGGATTCGAGAAGCCGTACTTCGTGCCGTAGTCGGAGCCGATCCCCTGGACGATCTCGGACTCGGTCTGCGCCATTACGCAGGCACCCCTTCCCACTGCTCGTAACCGGTTGCCTCGAGCTTCTCGGCGAGCTCGGCACCGCCCTCTTCGACGATCTTGCCGCCGACGAAGACGTGCACGAAGTCGGGCTTGATGTAGTTCAAGATGCGCTGGTAGTGCGTGATGACGAGCGCGCCCATGTTCGGGCCGACGAGCTGCTGCACGCCGGACGCGACGATCTTCAGCGCGTCGATGTCGAGACCGGAGTCGGTCTCGTCGAGCACCGCGATCTTCGGCTGGAGCATCGCCATCTGCAGGATCTCGACGCGCTTCTTCTCTCCGCCGGAGAACCCGTCGTTGAGGTAGCGCGACGCGAGCTCGCGGCTGACCTTCAGGTCGTCCATCTTCTCGAGGAAGAGCTTGCGGAACTCGGGCACCGGCATCGGATCGTCGACCCCGCCGTTGCGCGCCTTGCGCACGGCGTTGACCGCCTGCCGCAAGAAGTTCGTGACGGTGACGCCGGAGATCGCGTGCGGATACTGGAACGCGAGGAAGAGCCCCGCCTGCGCGCGCTCGTCCGCCCCGGCCTCGGTGATGTCCTGGCCGTCGAGCAGGATCTGCCCGCCGGTGATCTCGTAGGCGGGATGGCCGGCGATCGCGTACGCGAGCGTCGACTTACCTGACCCGTTGGGGCCCATGATCGCGTGCACTTCACCGCTCGCGATCTTCAGGTCGACGCCCTTGACGATCTCGGTGCCGTCTTCGAGCGCGACGTGGAGGTTTTTCAACTCAAGCGTCGCCATGGCAAGTCCTTCGTGAGGTCTACCGGACGAGCGATTTGTCGCGCGTCTGGCCGAGCCCAATCGTAGCCAAGCCGACTCCGGCGACCGCGGCCCCTACGAGCCAGCGGCGCAGGCGCAGCGACGTCCAGAGCGTGCTCGAGCGCGACTTGTCCGAGAAACGGCCCCGGGCGCTCTTCTGGCCGGGGAGCGGCTCGAACAGGTTGTCGGCGGAACCGACCTCCTTCGCCTCGCCCGTGTGCTGGCCCTTCCAGCCGATCCGGAGGAGCATCAGGTCGCCGGCGCGGGGCGAGAGCTTCTGCCCCCAGAGCAGCTTCTGGGCGCCCCACCCGAGCGGCAGCTCCCGGATCGGGTGCTCGAAGCAGTGCACGACGCCCTCGGCGAACGGCTCGGGCTCGTAGATCGGCGGCACGGGCTGAGGCTGCTTGCCGATGTACTGCCGCGCCATGTCGAACTGCGGTGTGTTGATCGCGCCGGGAAGGACGACGGAGATGTCGACCGGGATGTGGTGCTTCATGTGCTCGACGCGCGCCGTCTCGAAGTACGTGCGGAGCGCCGCCTTCGACGAGCAGTAGGCAGCCTGCAGCGGGATTCCGCGATAGGACAGCGCCGACGCAATCTGCACGAATGTGCCGCTCGTCTCGACGAGCTGCACGAGCGACGCCTGGTAGCAGTTGACGCCGCCGAAGAAGTTGACCTCCATCACGCGATGCAGCTCCTCCGGCTTCAGATCGCGCGCCTCCTCGTACACGGTCACCATCGCGTTCGAGCAGAAGGTGTCGATGCGGCCGAAGCGGTCGACGGCCCCTTCGACGACGCGGTGAACGTCGTCGAGCACCGCGACGTCGGCCTGCACCGCATGCGCTTCGGCGCCCAGCCCTTCGAGCTCGGCGACGCACGCGTCGAGCCCGTCACCGTCGCGCGCCACGACGACCACCTTCGCGCCGCGGGAGGCAGCAAGACGGGCGACCGCGCGGCCGAGACCCGCGGAGGCACCGGTCACGACGACGACTTGCTGCGAGAGGGGGGTCTTACGGGTCACTGAACTCTTCTTCCCGGGCGGGAATCGGAAGCAAACGCTGATACCCTGGCGGCATGTCGAGCATCGGCCCCATGGAGATCGTCGGCCTTCTGCTCCTCGCCCTCCTGCTCTTCGGTGCGAAGCGGCTGCCGGAGATCGGCCGGTCACTCGGATCGGGCATGCGGGAGTTCAAGGACTCGGTGAGCGGCCACAGCCACTCGCACTCCGAGCTTCCGAGCGCGACGAGCGATCCGGTCCCGGCGCCCTCCCGCGAGAACGACCACGTCGGCTAGGTAGCCCGTGCGTCTGCCGCGTCGCCTGGAACACGGCGAGGAGGCCACGCTCGTCGAGCACCTTGAAGAGCTGCGCCAGCGGCTGTTCGTGTGCCTCGGCGCAATCACCGTCGGCTGGATCGCCGCGTTCGTCGTCCATCGCCGCGTGGTCCGGATCCTCACCGAGGCGCTTCCGCGCGGCCACCGCCACCTGCTGACGCTCACGATCGGCGAGCCGTTCATGACGAGCGTCTGGCTGAGCCTCTACCTCGGCGCGGCGATCGCGCTGCCGATCATCCTCTGGCAGGCCTGGGCGTTCTTCATCCCGGCGTTCGAGCGCGCGCACGAGCGGATGCTCTTCTGGTTCGTGTCGCTCGCGACCGTGCTGATGGTCTGCGGGATCGTGTTCGGCTACTACGTCGCGCTGCCGGCCGCCGCGCACTTCCTGACGAACTACGACAAGTCGGTCTACAACATCCAGATCCAGGCGCGGCCGTACATCAGCTTCGCGACGCTCGTGCTGGTCGCGATGGCCGTGGTGTTCGAGCTGCCGCTGTTCGTCATCGGCCTCACGCGCCTCGGCGTGATCACGACGCGGCAGCTCCGCCACAACCGCCGCCTCGGCTACTTCATCGTCGCGTGCGTCGGCGTCGCGCTGCCCGGCGTCGACCCGGTGACGACGTTCTTCGAGACGATCCCGCTGTGGATCCTGTTCGAAGGGTCGATCTGGCTCAGCGTCCTCCTCGACCGGCGCGCCGCGCGCGCCCGCGCGACCGCGTTCCAGACGTGATCAGCGCAGGCTGGGTGCTGCCGCTCGACGGCCCGCCGATCGAGAACGGATTCGTGCGCTTCGAGGGCGGCCGCATCACGGAGGTCGGCGAGGGCCGGGCCGAGCGCCATTACCCGGACGCGGTGATCGTCCCGGGGTTCGTGAACGCGCACTCGCATCTCGAGTACGCCGTGTACGCCGGCTTCGGCGACGGGCTCGCGTTCGGGCCGTGGATCGCGATGCACATGGAGCGCAAGCTCCGGCTCGACCGCACGCAGATGCTCGACATCGCGCGTGCGGGCGCCGGCGAGTCGCTGCGCTCCGGCATCACCATGACCGCCGACTACAGCTTCTCCGGCACGGCGGCCGACGCCGCGGACCAGCTCGGGCTGCGCGCAATCGTCTACCTGGAGGTGTTCGCGCAGGAGCCTGCAGACGCCGAAGCGCAGTTCGAGAAGACGCGCGCGCTCGTGTCGGAGTCGGAGCTCGTGCGCATCGGCATCTCGCCGCACGCGCCCTACACGTGCTCGGTCGACGTGTACCGCTGGTGCCTGAGCCTCGGCATCCCCGTCGGCACGCACCTCACCGAGAGCGCGAACGAGAACGAGTGGCTCGTCCACGGCACCGGCCCGTTCGCGGGCAACCCGGTGATGATCCCGCCAACCGGGAAGCGCGCGGTGCCGACGCTCGAGCCGGTGCTCGGCCCCGACCTGCTCTGCGCGCACTGCGTCGACCTCGAGCCCGACGAGCTGCAGCTGCTCGCCGACCGGGACGTGCCGGTGGCGCACTGCCCACGCTCGAATGCACTGCTCGGATGCGGGATCGCGCCGCTCACCGCGCTGCGCGCGGCAGGCGTCCGCGTGGGGCTCGGGACCGACTCGCCCGCCTCGACCCCGTCGTTCGACATGTTCGAAGAGATGCGGACGGCCGTGTACATGGCGCGGGCCCGCGACCGGCAGGCGAACGGCCTGACCGGCGAGGAGGCCCTGCGCCTGGCCACGATCGATGCCGCCCGGGCGCTGCGAATGGACGCAGAGGTGGGTACCCTGACGCCCGGTAAGCGCGCGGATCTGACCGTCGTGTCGCTGGCCGGGAGCCCCTACCATCCAATGGAGGACCCGGCAGCGGCGGTCGTGTTCGGCGGCTCGCCGGAGCGGGTGCTCGAGACGGTCGTCGAAGGCAAAACCAGGTACCGGACAGGGGACAACGAGTGGCAAGAGGTACGCAGCACCGCAAGCGCCGCACGGGGCCTAATGCTCGCCCCGCAGCAGCCGTAGCCACTCCGGCAAAGGCGCCGCGCAAGCAGAAGCCGCCCCAGTGGCAGGACGAGCTGTTCTTCTCGCGCCTCCGGAACCACGCCAAGTGGATCTACGTGGCGCTGGCGGTGGCATTCGCCGCGACGTTCGCCCTGCTCGGCGTCGGCTCCGGCACCGGCGTCGGCAGCGCCCTGCAGAACTTCTTCAGCTCGAGCAGCAGCTCCGGCCCGTCCATCTCGCACCTGCAGAAGAAGGTCGACGAACACCCGAACAACGCAGCCGACTGGCGCGCGCTCGCGACCGCGCTCGAGCAGAAGCACCAGACCACCGACGCGATCTCGGCGCTCCAGCGCTACACGTCGCTGAAGCCGAAGGACGCGGACGCGTTCACGGAGCTCGCCGCGCAGTACACGCAGCAGGCGACCGACCTGCAGACGCAGGTCTCGAGCGCCCAGCAGGCGGCGAACACGGCCAACCCGTCGCAGACGTTCGATCCGCCGGCCACTACGCCGCTCGGCCAGGTGTTCCAGAGCTCGAAGGGGCTCCAGAGCCCGATCACGCAGGTGGTCAGCGGCCAGTCCACAGCGGCGGCGACGAACCTCTACCAGCAGTACTCACAGGTGCTCTCGCAGCGTGAGGGCGCGTACAAGAGCGTTGCGAAGCTCAAGCCGAGCGACGCGACTGCGCAGATCTCACTCGGGCAGGCGGCCCTCGACGCCCAGGACACCGCGACCGCGATCACCGCGTTCAAGACGTTCCTGAAGCTCGCGCCGACCGACCCCGAGGCGGCCTACGCCCGGAGCGCGCTCAAGCAGCTCCAGCCGGCGAAGAAGAAGTAGACTCACGCGAATCGAATCCCGGGGAGACGAGAGATGAACTTCGACATCAAGACCGAGAAGATCGCTGACGATGCCTATGTCATCTCGCTGGCAGGCGAGGTCGACCTCTACACGGCGCCGGAGTTCAAGCAGCAGTTGCTGGAAGTCATCGGCCAGGGCGGCAAGCAGGTGATCGTCGACTTCACGAACACGACGTTCATCGACTCGACGACGCTCGGCGTGCTCGTCGGCGGCGTGAAGCGGCTGCGCACGAACGACGGCCAGCTGTCGCTCGTCTGCAGCGACCGGAACATCACCAAGATCTTCGAGATCACCGGCCTCGACCGCGTCTTCGCGATTCACGCGACGCGCGACGAGGCGGTCGCCAATCTCGACGGCGTCCCCTCCTAGCCCCGCGTCCCCCGGCCAAGCTGCGCACTCGCCCCGGACTCGTCGCGCTTCTGCTCACGGCCGTCGCGTTGCTCGCGAGCGGCTGCGGCGCCGTCGGCCGGGTGACGAGCGGCGACCCGGCGCACGGCAAGGAGCTCTTCCAGGACCCGAAGAATCAGTGCGCGTCGTGCCACACGCTGGCCGACGCAGGGTCGACGGGGACGATCGGGCCGAACCTCGACGACGCGTTCGTGGCGGTGAAGCAGCAGGGCTTCACGCTCCAGTCGATGAGGGATCTGATCCGCGGGCAGATCGCGTACCCGGAGAAGCCGATGCCGGCGAACCTGCTGCAGGGACAGGACGCGAACGACGTCGCCACCTACATCGCACAGTGCGCCGCGGTGCCGTCGTGCGGGGTGACGGCCGAGAAGCCGGCCTCGACGACCACGACGGGCGGCGGTGGCGGCGGCACGACGACCACGGCGGCCGCGCCTGACGGCAAGTCGATCTTCACCGCGAACTGCGCGTCCTGCCACACACTCAAGGACGCTGGCACGAACGGCACGGTCGGGCCGAACCTCGATCAGCTGAAGCCGTCGGAGGCGAGAGCCGAGAAGCAGGTGCGCCACGGCGGCGGCGTCATGCCCGCGTTCCAGGGCACGCTCAGCGACGCTCAGATCAAAGCCGTCGCGACGTACGTCTCACGCGTCGCCGGCAAGTAGAAGCTTCCCGAGGACGATGTACGGCGCGTAGCCGGCGCCGAAGTCGACGGCGCAAATCTCCGTCCAGCCGTTCTTCGCATAGAACCCTCGCGCCTGCCGGGAGCCTGCCTGGGACGTGAGCAGCGCCCGGTCGTGTGGTTGCCGCGTCAACAGCTGTGCGAGCAGCTGCGATCCGACGCCGCGATCCTGGTACGCCGGACGCACGTGCAGCTCGACCACCTCGAAATGCGGTGGGTCGAGCCACTCCTCGCGCTGCTCCACGGTGAATGCCTGCGCGACGCGCTCGGTCCACCACTGGCCGTACGCGCCCGTGTAGCCGTACCCGAAGCCGATCAGCCGCTCGTCGTCCTCGGCGACGAGGAACGTGAAGTCCTGCCGGCCAAGATGACGCGGAAGCGATTCGGACGCCCACTCGTCCGACACGGCGCCGACGCCGAGCGCTGCACGGTGAACCTCCCGCAGCTCGTCGCGCAGCGGCAGCGGGTCGACTTGCGTGATCCGGAGAGTCAGCGCTGGTCGGCGTCGAGGTCGACGACGCCGCGCTCGAGCCATTGCGAGCGCCCGGCGGGGTGCGTCGAGATGACGAGCTCGTCGGGCTGGAACGTGCGGATCGCGTCTTCGATCGCCTGCACCGGATCCGTGTCGCCGATCTCGCCGTCCACCTCGATCCCGGCCGCGCGCATCGAGATCAGCGACGCGTTCAGCCGCGCCTGCGCCGCGCCGCGGGCCTGGTCTTCGTCGTTCGTCCACGTCTTCAGCGTCGAGTTGAGCGCCGGGGCGACGACGAACACCCTCGCCTTGCGGTCACCGGCGTTCTCGCGCACCTGCGCGAGCAGCTCAGGGCCGCCGACCGTCTCGTTCGCGACGACGAGGATGCGGTGCTCGTCGGGCGGGCTCGGCGCCGGCGCCTGCCGGACGGGCGGCTCGCCGCGGCCGCGGATGAACCCGAGCCAGACGGCCAACGCGCTCAGCACCACGAACACGCCGAGGCCGACCCAGCGATTGATGAACGCACCGATGACGATCAGCACGCAGTAGCCGATCACCAGCCACAAGAACCGGAATGCGTCCCCCTCGCTGCGGAAGGGATTCCTCATCTAGAGGAGGTAGACGGTGACGAACACGACGACCCACATCACGTCGACGAAGTGCCAGTAGATGCCGCCGATCTCGAGGCCATGATGGTGCTCGGGCGAGAAATGCCCTCGAAACGCGCGCACGGTCATGATCAGCAGGATCGTCAGGCCGACGAACACGTGCGCGCCGTGCAGGCCCGTCAGCCCGAAGAACGTCGCTGCGAACGAGGTGTCCCCGGTGTTGAAGCCGATGCGGTGGTACTCGACGACCTGCGTGATCAGGAACGTCAGGCCGAGCAGGAACGTCAGCGTCAGGCCCGCCTGCATGCCCGCGCGATTCCCCTTCTTGATCGAGACGGTCGCCCAGTGGATCGTTCCCGACGACGTGACGAGAATCAGGGTGTTGATCGCCGCGAGGAAGACGGGACGGTGGAACTGCGGCGGCGGCCAGTGGCCGTTGACGCCGTGGTTCGCGACGCGGTCGAAGAAGTAGACCGTGAAGAACGAGCCGAAGAGCATGATCTCCGACGCGATGAACAGGAACATCCCGAGCACCGACGGGGAGATGCGCGAGCTGTAGTGGATCGGCGGCGGACCGTGATGCTCGTGCAGCGGCTCGGCGTGGGCGCTCATGCCATCGCCTTCGCCGGCTCGGAGACGACATGTTGCACCGGCTTGCCGGTGTCCTTGCGCAGACGCGCGACCAGGTCGCGGCGCAGCCAGCCTGACTTCTCGCCCGGGAAGGTCGAGACGATGACCTCGTCGACGCGCTCGTCGTGCGTGACCTGCAGTGCGGCCGTGTACGGGTCGGGATGCACGAGCTGGCCGTGCGCGTCGATTCCTTCGCTGCGCAACTCCGTCAGCGCGAGACGCAGGCGACGGTCGGCAGCATGCTCGTCCTCCTCGTCGCTCTCGGGGACGACGACGAGGAAGCTCGCCGGCCCTTCGGAGTTGCGCGCGCGGACGGCGTCGAGCAACTCCTCCGACACGACGGTCTGGTTCGCGATCACGAGCACGTTGACGCCCGCGTCCTCGAGCTTGGGGTCGGCGACGACATGCTTCACCGGAATCGACCCGGCCGCGGACTTGACGTCCTCGACCACGTTGCGGCGCAGCCACCCGGACGACTCCTCCGGATGCGTCGACACGACGATCTCGTCGACGGACGGCTCGAGCTGCGCGAGCGCGTCCTTCACCGCCTGCACCGGGCCGCACTCGACCACGAACCCTTGCGCATGGATGCCCGCGCCGCGGAGAAAGTCGAGCGTCTTGTCGAGCCGGCGCCGCGCCGACGTGCGGCGCGTGCTCTCGTAGACGACGTAGCCCGCCCGCGGCTCGTTCACCGGCGCTATCACCGTGACGATGTCGCCGGCCTCGTGCGCCTCGCCGCGCACGGCCTCGAGCAGCGTCGGAGACGTCACCGTCTCGTTCGCGATGACGAGGATGTGCACTAGTCCGCCCCGACCGGCTCGGGTGCGGGCGCGCCGAAGATCGCGTGCTTCGCGCCCGGCACGCCGTACTCGTACGGGTTGCCGACGACCTGCGGCTGCTCGTCGAAGTTGAACGTCGGCGGCGGCGACGACACCTGCCATTCGAGCGTGAGCGCGCGCCACGGGTTGCCCTCTGCGACCTCGCCGTGCTTCCAGGAGTGGATCATGTTGTAGAGGAACACCAGCGTCGACGCGCCGAGGCCGAACGACGCGATCGAGATGAAGAGGTTGATGTCGGCGAAGCGCGGCGCGTAGTTGGCAACGCGGCGCGGCATCCCCTGCAGGCCGATGTAGTGCATCGGGAAGAACGTGAGGTTGAACCCGATGAACGTCAGCCAGAAATGCAGCTTGCCGAGGCGCTCGCTGTACATCCGCCCGGTCATCTTCGGGAACCAGTAGTAGATGCCCGCGAAGATCGTGAACACGGATCCACCGAAGAGCACGTAGTGGATGTGCGCCACGATGAAGTACGTGTCACTGGCGTGGATGTCGATCGGCACCGACGCGAGGTAGATGCCGGAGAGCCCGCCGATCACGAACATCGACAGGAAGCCGAGGGCGAACAGCATCGACGTCGTGAAGTGGATTCGCCCTTCCCACATCGTGGCGAGCCACGAGAAGATCTTGATGCCCGTTGGCACCGCGATCACCATCGACGTCACCATCATCGGGACGCGCAGCCAGCTCGCCATTCCTGCGACGAACATGTGGTGGGCCCACACGCTGAACCCGAGCACGAGAATCGCCATCAGCGACATCGCCATCAGGCGGTAGCCGAAGACGGGCTTGCGGCTCATCACCGAGATGACCTCGCTGATGATCCCGAAGCCGGGCAGCATCATGATGTAGACGGCCGGGTGCGAGTAGAACCAGAAGATGTGCTGGTAGCCGAGAACGTAGCCGCCGTTCTGGTACTCGAAGAAGTTCGTGTGCATCACGCGGTCGAACATCACGAAGAACTGCGAGCCGGCAATGAACGGCGTCGCGATGACGACAAGCAGTGACGTCGTGAAGTTCGCCCACACGAGCAGCGGCATGCGCCAGAACGTCATCCCCGGCGCGCGCATGGTGATGATCGTGACCAGGAAGTTGAGCGCGGTCATGATCGAGCTCGCGCCGGCCCACTGGACGCCCATGTTGAAGAACACCTGCCCGAGCGGCTGGTGCGAGCAGAGCGGCGCGTAACAGGTCCAGCCGGCCGACGGGCCGCCGCCCGGCGTCGCCATGCCGGCAACGAGCATCACGCCTGCGATCGGCAGCAGCCAGAACGACAGCGCGTTCAGGCGCGGGAACGCCATGTCGGCGGCGCCGAGCATCAGCGGGATGACGTAGTTCCCGAGGCCCGCGAACGCGGGGATGATGAACAGGAAGATCATCAGCGCCGCGTGGTTCGAGACGAGGACGTTGAACGTCTGCGGGTTGAAGAACTGGTCGCCTGGCCGCGCGAGCTCGGCGCGGAAGAGCATCGCAAGCAGGCCGCCGATGCAGAAGAAGATGATCGTCGTGACGAGGTACTGGATGCCGATCACCTTGTGGTCGGTGTTCACGCGGAAGTAGTCGCGCCACGACTTGGCGCCGTGACCCGAGTGATCCTCGGGACGCGTCGGCCGCCCGGACGAGTAGTGCGCCCAGTAGTCGAAGCCGCCGAGCCCGATCAGGAAGAACAGCGGCGTGGTGACGAGCTCGACGGTGACGAGCACCGAGCCCTTCCACACGGGCCCCCAGCTGACCAGCCAACGGATCAGGCAGGGCAGCCCGATCCCGATGCCGAAGCCGATCGGCGTGACCCACAGGACGCGCAGCCAGCCCGGCGCGGTCAAGCGCCGGAACCCGGTCACGGGCGGCGCGGTGTGGTGGTCGTGTGTGTGGTCGACGGCCGTCATGTCACTTCGCATTCTGCGCCAGATACTGCACGAGCTGTGTCAGCTGCCCCGCGGGGATCTGCGTGCCGAAGGTGTGCGGCATCTGATCCTGGTAGCCCGGCTGGATGTACACGCCGGGGTCGACGATCGATTCCTTGATGAACGCGTTCAGCGAGCCGCGGTTCGCCTGCGTCGCATACTGCTTGAGCTTGTCGAGATCCGGACCGATCGTCCCGGTCGAGCTCGCCGCCTGCAGCGTGTGGCAGCTGTTGCAGCCGTACTTGTCGAACGCCGCCAACCCGGGCGACGCGGGCGGCTGCTTGCCGGCGTTCTTCAGGAACGTGGCGAACTCGGCCGGCGGCACCACCTTCACGTAGCTGCGCATCAGCGAGTGGCCGAGGCCGCAGAGCTCCGTGCAGATGACGGGGAACGTGCCGAGCTTGATCGGCGTGATGACGAGCGAGTTGTGCGCACCCGGGACCGCGTCCTGCTTCTGCGAGAATTGCGGGACCCAGAACGAGTGGATGACGTCGTCGGCGGTGATGTCGAGCTTCACCTTGCGGTTGAGCGGCACCTCGAGATAGCCGAGCTTCTGACCGTTCGAATACGAGAACTGCCAGGCGAACTGGCGGCCCAGAACACCGATCTTCACCGGGTTCGACCCCGCGTTCGAGTTCTGCGCGAGGACGATCGCGCTGACGACCGAGATCGCGGTGACGAGCACGGCCGGGATCGCCGTCCACCAGATCTCGAGTTTCGTGTGGCCGTGGATCGGAGGGCCGTCGGAGTCGTCGTCCGGCCGCGCGCGGAACTTCCAGACCGAGTAGGCGATGACCGACATGACCGCCGAGAAGACGGCGATCGCAATCGCGGTCGTGAACCAGTAGACGAAGTCGATCCGCTGGGCCTGGCGGCTCGCCGCGACGGGAAGCCACGGGATCGCAAGCGCGACGACGATGCACACGGCAGCGGCGATGGCCGCGAACACCGCGAGCTGAATGACGGCACCCCTGCGCACCCGGGGGCCAAGACTAGTGAAAAGCGCGGAGCCTCAGCAGGTCAGTAGCGCGTATCCAAAAGTGCCGGATCCTCGTTCAACTTGCGCAACACCTCGTCGGGAACGAACCAAGGAGGTTCAAGGGAGTCATGGGTATCGGAGTCAGCCTCATTCTGATTGCAGCAGGCGCGATCCTCACCTGGGCGGTCAACGCGACCGTCTCCGGTCTGAGCATCCACACGATCGGCGTCATCCTGATGGTTGTCGGCATCGTCGGCCTGCTCCTCTCGCTGATGTTCTGGTCGAGCTGGGGTGGCCCGGCGGGCGTCCGCCGCCGCACCACGGTCGTCGACGACGCGCCGCCGCCCGGCTACTAGGCCGCGCAGAGAACTCGTAGGAACGCCGGAACGGCCGCCATCAGGCGGCCGTTTCCGTTTGTTCAAGCCGTTTCGGCGCTGATGTGCGGTTGACGCTTGACAGACATCGATAGTGATGTCATATTGATGTCACGATGAATCTGACAATCGTGATAGACGGGATCCGCGAAGATCTCCAGGGAATCGCCGAGCTGGGTGACGACCGTTCCGCGCAGATCGCGCGGCGGCTGACCGACGTCCTCGGCTCGAGCCTCCGCCTGAAGGTGCTCGACCTGCTCGGGCAGGCCGCGCTGGAGCTCTCGTCCAAGCTTCCCTCCGGCCACATCGAGGTCCGCCTCGCCGGCCAGGAGCCCGAGCTCGTCTTCGTCGACGACGGCCCGGCCGATGTGGCCACCGTCTCCGGCGAGGATCTCTCCGCCCGCATCTCGCTGCGCCTTCCGGATTCGCTGAAGGCTGCTGCCGAGCGGGCCGCCGAGCGCGAGGGAATCTCGACCAACGCCTGGCTGATCCGGGCGATCGCACGGGCCACGGAGTCGCGGCCGACCCACGTCACCGGCAAGCGCCTGACCGGCTACGCCCAGAGCTAGGAGGAACGCAGATGAACAGGACTTTCGACGTCAGCGGCCCGATCCACATGGAGGTGGAGCTGGCGAGCGGCGACATCCGGATCGACCGCGGCGAC
>DASZBP010000134.1:0-13607 GCA_035943915.1 Gaiellaceae bacterium
TGGCGATGCCCTGCGGTGCGTGCGCCGAAAGCGAGTGCGGATAGATGGAGAGGTCGACCGCCCCGCCGGGCTGCTCATGGGACGCCGAGAAGAACTGGGCCGGCGACTCCCAGAAGGCGACGGTCTTTCCGCGCGCCGACCCGGGGAGCACGATGCGGAAGCTGCCCTGCGCCGTCGGCCACGTTGCGCTCACCGGCTTGATCACGCCTCCGTGGCTGCTGACGACGCCCACCAGCAGCCCTTGATAGATCGCCCCCGGGATTGCCGTCGGCTGGAGCACGTTCTTGGGCAGGCTCGCCCCACCCGGAAGGCTGACGTTCATCGTCGCGCTCGACAGGTGGGCGAAGTTGATCGCGTCGCCGAAGGGCTCTGCGTACGAGGTGTTGCCGACGGCGACGCCGACCGTCATCGGCACCGGGTTGTCGCCCTCCTGGTCGGCCGCGACGAGGAATGATGCGTAGCTGCCGTTTGCGGCGCTTGGACGCGACTGCGTCCAGTACTGGCGGTCGTTGGTGCGCGTCGTGACGACGGCTCCCTTGACCGGGTGCCCGGCGGCGTCGGTGATCGTTCCCTTGAGCTCGTAGCTGTAGAGGACGACAGGCGGAGCCGGATTGCCTGCCGTGTCGGCGAGACGACCCGTGATGACGACATTCCCACCGCTGACGTGGGCGGAGGCACCCTTGACCGCGTAGCCGACGTTGATCCCGGCCGTGCGGCCGAGGAGGCTGGAACGCTGCGCCGACGTGAGCGGCCGGCCGCCGACCGTTCCGCGGGCGAAGCCGACGACCGCGGCGACGTGGCGTCCTGGCGTCGACGTGTCGACGGGATACGTGAAGCGGCCGCCGGCATCCGTCGGCGACGACGCGACCCAGCCGCCGATGCGCATGATCGCGCCCGCGACCGGCTTGCCGCCGACCGTCACGCGGCCCTGCACGGGCTGCTGGTTCGACGTGTTCGCGTTCCAGGGCTTGACGACGATGGCCGCAGGGCCGGTGACCTTGGCGGCCGACCGCCCGGCCGCCGAGCGCCGGAGAACGACGTTGGCGGCAGGCTGCGCCTGCTGCAGCGGTGCATTCTTCGGAATCGTCGGAGGCGGCGACTCCGCGTGGCTGCCGTTGAGCGAGAACACCTGGACCTGCGAGGCGACCGTGCCGCCCGAGGAAGACGTGGGCGTGCCGCCGACGCCGATCGCGACGTACTCGACGCCGTTGACCGAGTAGACGCTCGGGCCGTCGGCGATCTGGTATCCGGTCTGGAACTTCCAGAGAACCTTCCCCGTCCGCACGTCGAATGCGCGAAGGTTGCCGTCGCCGCCGCCGACGAACCCGATGCCGGCCGCCGTCGTCGTCGGGCCGCCGCGCTCCGGCTGCGGCGTGTCGAATTTCCACACGCGCTTCCCGGTGGCGACGTTGATCGCGCTGACCGATCCGTAGTCCTTCCAGCCGTTACGGAGGTACTGGCCGTAGTCGCCGTTGGCGAGCCCGAGGAACGGGTCCCCCGCGAGGAGGGCCTGACGCTCCTCCTCGGTGGATGTCTGCTGCACGAGCACCGACGCGGTCTCGGACGCGGCGTTGTAGACGTACTGCGTCTGCGGGTCAAATGACGCAGGCGAGTAGTTGAGCCCGCCGAGCGACGACGGGTAGACGACAACCGGCTTGCCGGGCTTCAGGTTCGGGTGCTCGACGTTGTCGATCACCTTCACGCGCGCCCAGATCGGTGAACCGGTCTTCGCGTCGTAGGCGAACCAGACGCCTTCCATCGTCGCGACCGAGACGACCCGCCGCGTCTGGCCGCCGATCTTCGCCGTGTACACCATCGGCGGCTGTGACGTGTCGTACGACCACTCGTTCGACGCGAGCTGCTGCTGCCACCACTTCATCTGCCCGTTCGCCAGGTTGATCGCGATGATCGAGTCAGCGCGCGGGTCGGTGCCGGGCCGCAGCGACGGGTAGTAGGGCGGCGTCGCGGCGCCCGTGCCGATGTACAGCGTGTTCGTCGTCGGATCGACGGTCGGTGGCGTCCAGACGACGCCGCCGCCGACGATGCGGGCGGCCTTGCGCCACTCGGTGTTGTTCGGCGGGATCGTCCAGAACGGGTTCGCCCACGCAGGCGCGAGGTCTGTGGCGCGGAAGGCCATCACGAACCCGCGCGCGCCGTACTCGGAACCGGCAGCGCCGACGATCACGCGGTTGCCGGCGCAGATCGGTGCGCTCGTCTCCGAGTAGCCGTAGTTCGCCTGCGCGCCTGGCACACCCCGCGAGATCGGGACACGCGCGATCTGCTTCCCCGTCGCGGGGTCGAGGGCGACGATCGTCATGTCGAGCGTGAGCAAGAAGACGCGGCCGGCGCAGTACGCCACTCCGCGGTTCGCGACGATGCCGAAGTTCTTGAATGTCGCAAGGTTGTTCGGCGCGTAGTGCCAGAGCACGTCGCCCGTCGACGCGTTGACGCCGAACACCTGGTCGTCGCCCGACGTGATGAACATCCGGTTCCCGACGACGATCGGGTACGTCTGCTGGCCCTTCTTGATTCCGGGGACGACCTTGCCCAGGTCGATGGTGAACGCGCGTCCGAGGTGCGACACATTCGTGCGGTTGACGCTCGTCAACGGCGAGTAGCGGTTCGAGTCGACCGTGTTGCCGAAGCTGGCCCAGCCGACGTTGCCCGCCGTCTTCGCGCGCGGCGCGGCGGATGCGCCGGCGGCCAGGAACAGGAGCGCAAAAGCCGTGACGACAGCCAAAAGCGGTGGAATCCTTCCGGCGGCGGGGGCAGTCACATAACCAGCTTACGGTTTTTCGCGGTGACGGCGCAACCAGGTGGTGCGGGCGGTCAGCGCGGCGCGAACGCCTCGACCTCGAGCTGCTGGCCCTTTGCCAGCCGCACCCCTGCGGCCACCACGAGACGGTCCTGGGCAACCGCCGGGCAGGCGTTCGTTCCCGCGCTCAGCCGGAGCCCGACGAGCCGACGTCCGTCGCGGGCGTCGAAGCCCAGCAGCCTCCCGTCGAACGTCGTCGTGAACACGACCCCGCCGGCGACGGTTGCACAGCCGAAGTCCGGTGCGGAGAGCCGATCGCGCCACAGCCTGCGGCCGGTGGCGGCGTCGATTGCGACCAGCTCACCTCTGCCGCTGCGCGGGTCGACGGTGCCGAGGGGCACGTAGCCCGTGGCGCTCGCCACCATGCACAGGTCGACGACGGGGACGAACACCGTGCCGCCGGCGAAGGCCATCGGCGTCTCGACCCCTCCGAGCAGACCCGGGCAGACGCGCACCCGATGAGCGGGAAGCGGGCCCGTGTCGTTCCGGTGAAGGCCGACGCGCGCGGTCCAGACCCTCGCGTGCGTGCGTCGGTCCCAGGCGATGACGCGGCCGGCCTTGCCGGCGCCGACGACGAGGCGCCTGGTCACGATCGGCGGCAGTTGGAAGTCGTAGTCGCGGACGTCGTGCGGCGTGACCTGCCGGTACCAGAGGAGCGCTCCGGACTTGGCATCGAGCGCCAGGAGCGAGTCGGTGTAGAGCGCGGCCCCGGCGAAAGCCGCGCCGTTGGGATGCGCGCGCGATCCGCCGTAGGGATAGGGATTGGTCGTGCCCCAGTACACGACGCCGCCGACCACGCTCGGCGGGTACCAGGCGCCGCCGCCGCCGGCTTCGCCCGGGAACCGCCAGCGTCCCTTGATCGTGTCGAATCGCCAGTCGAGCCGGCCGGTGGCGGCGTCGAGGGCGTAGATCGCCCCCCGGCCCCCTGGCGACAGCCCGATCGTGCTCACGTACAGGCGCCCCCCGTCGGACAGAGGGGCCATCTCGACGAATTGCTCGGTCGGGCTGACCAGGAGCCGCCGCCACAGAATGCGCCCCGTGCTCGCCGACAGCGCGAACGCCTCCGCGTCGGTGACGCCGTACACCCTTCCGCCTGCCACGGCGAGGCCGTTGGGCCCCGGTGATGTGTTGTCGAAGACCCGGCGCCACTTGATCAGCCCGGTCCCGAGGTCGAGCGCGTAGACGTTGCTTTTCAGGTCCTCGACGTAGACCACGCCGTCGGCGATGACGGGGGTCGCCGTCATCGCGCCGGACTCCTTGGGCGCAGCGCGGATGCGAAACCGCCACACCGGATGAAGGCGCGGCGCGCTGGCGACGTCGATGCCCGTCGAGCTCGCCGCGCGGGTGTTGGAACGATCGTGGTTCGGCTGCGGCCATGACGAATGCGACGCGCCGCACCCGACCGCGGCCAACACGAGAAACAGACAACCCGCCGCGCCAACGCGAGACGCGTTCTGCATCAGGACTTCAGCGCGCGCGAAACGCGGAGATGGCGCGTTCGAGCACGGGAAGCGCAAGCTTCCACCGCGACTCGAGCGCAGCGGCGATCAGCACGCTCGCGGCATGGTGCCCCTGCACGAAGCAGGCGATCTCGCGATAGTGATTGGCCTTGAAGCGCGACATGTAGTCGTCGGTCACGCACGTCCCCACCGCGCCGCCGAGGAAGTGCAGCCCGGACGCATGCCCGTGGTTGTGGACGTCCTTCGACTCGTCGCGCACGTGGTCGAGTCGGAACGCGGGCCAGTTGCGAAGTGTCTCGGTGCTCTGTCGCGGCGTGACGTTCAGGTAGAGCAGCACGTGTCCGCCGCTGCTCTTCTCAACCGAGATCGTGCCGCGGTCGCTCCGAACTCGCTTCATCGACGCCGGGTACGACAGGACCGCCGCCCCGGAGGGTAGGGCCATGTGACTCCAGGAGCTGGGCGCCGGACGGGCCGCGAACCAGGCGAACGGCGGGGAAACCGCCGCGGACACACTCGAGGCGGCGAAAAGCAGGGCCGCGACCGCCGCCAGTGCGGGGACGGCCCACCGCGTGGAGATGGAGCGGCAGGGACTCGTCGCCCCTGCCGCTCCCGTGCTACGCGCGTTCATCCGACGACCGCGCACCAACTCCTTACAGGCAGCCGTCGCCGTCGTCGGGTCCACCGCTGCTGCCGTCGCCGTCGAAGTCACGGTCGGTGCAGGATGACCCCGAACCGCCCCCCGAGCTGCCCGGCTTCTTCTTGATCACGGTGCCCGCGGCGTTCATCACGTACCAGAGCCCGCCGTTCGCGTTGATTGCCTGACCCTTGGCCTGTCCCGGCTTCCGGTCGGCGACGTACGTGTACAGCGGCCACTTGTTGTAGGTGACCACGCGACCACCGGCCGGGTTGCGATCGCTGCTGAGCAGCGACTTCTTCACGCCACCTGCGACCACGAACGACGTTCCGGCCTTGAGCGGTGGCCACGCGACGGCGCAGCTCTTCACGCATGTCACCTTCGCGCGCTTGTCGGGCACGAACATGTACAGGGTGAAGCCGCGGCTGTTCACCAGGACCTTGCCCAGCCCTGTGACGGACCTCGTAGTCACCTTGACCGCGGCGGCCTGCTTTTGCACCTTCGCCGAGCTCGACTGCCGCGCCACGGCGCCTCCGGCGACGAGCAGAGCCACGAGTCCGACGGTCAAAAGTGCAAGAAGTGCTCTCGAACGCATACCTGGAAATCCTCCCTTACCGTGAACGCGCATATCAGTTCATACGTATAAGAACGATATACGATCTTCGACCTAACGGCGCAGCGGCGCCCATGCAGGTCGCTGCAGTGTGACATTGCGCCGCCAGAGCACGAAGCCGACAAGGCACAGCGCGACTGCGGCCACCAGCCGGGCCAGCGGCGCCGTCCTCGTGACACGGCCCGCGGCGACCGAGCGGCCCTTGCCGAGCAGCTTTCGCGTCACAGCCTTCGCGCCGGCGAGATTCGAGGTCGGATACGCGCCGCCGCCGGCGAGCGTCGCGAACGTCGAGGCGATCGCGGCGGCGTGGGGCTCGGGGCGGTAGGCGGCGTCGACCGACCCGTCCGGCTCGTAGATGTGGTCCGTGGGGTGCCCGACCCGCACGATCAGCAGCGACGCCGGCCAATCGGTCTCGGTCGTGAGACCGCTGAAGGCGCTCGTCGTCGACGACTGCGTGAGGGCAGTGGCGGTGGCCTGCGGATCGAAGGGATCACTCTCGCCGTCGGTGAGCAGAACGAGCAGCCGATGCTTCGCCGTGGGCGCGAAGTAGCCCTCGCTGCGGATGTACGACAACGGCTCGAACGAGGTGCCGAGCGTGCCGTAGCTCAGCAGTGGCGGCGGCGGCTCCTCGATCCCGATGACGCGCTCGACCGTCGAGTCGAATGTCGCGACGTCGGGCGTGGGCAGCAACTCCGGGAGCAGCTGCGTCGTCAGCGTCGCAATGCCGCTCGCAGCGTCGGGGATCGCCTGGCGCAGCTCGACCGCCGCACGCTGTGCCTCCTGCAGGCGGGTCGGAGCGTTCGGTCCTGCGGCAGCGTCCATCGAGCCCGATACGTCGAACACGAACAGCACCTGCGCATCGGTGCGCATGTGCCGGACGGCGGTGCTCCTGATCGCCGGCTGCGCGGCGGCAAGCCCAAGCAGGAGCGGGATCGCGGCGAGGACGAGACCCATCCGCTCGCGCGCGGGCGCCGGCAGGCCGAGCCGTCGCCGCCCGCGCGCGTCCCGCCTCGACGCCGCGGCGAGCGCCGCCAGGGGCAGCGCCGCGGCGAGCGCCACGAGCGACCCGTACGGCGTGAGGAACACGACCGCGAACGCGAGCGTCAGAATCCCCCGCCCGGCGGCAGCGCGTCGCTTCCCCGGCGCTTCTTGGTCGCTTGCGTCCCGGAGCCCGGGATCTTCAGCTTTCCGCCGTGCTTGGCCACGAGCACCCGCATCGCGAGCTCGAGGTTCTCCTTCGCGACCTCGTTGGCCGGATCGACGCGTACAGCGTTCTGAAGATCGGCGACCGCCTCCTCGAGCAGGTCGGGTCGCGTGCCCGAGCCCGGGTACGCGGACCGGAAATACAGCACGCCGAGCAGGTCGTAGGCCTGCGACGCGCCCGCCGGGTCGCTGTCCTGCGTCACCTTCGTCAGGTCGCGCTCTGCTCCTGTGATGAGCGTGTAGGCGGGCGGGCCGAGATTGTCCGCGGGATTGACGATGCCGTATACGCCCACGAAGTGCGGGAGGGCCTTGAGCCACTCCCGGTCGACCCGCACCGAGAGGAGATCCGCCGAAAGGCCCGCAGGCAGGAAGGTCGTGGCCGGGGCAGTGCGCACCGGATGTCCGGGTGCAGCTACGTACGCGACGTTCGACGTGCGGAGCGTCTCCTGCCAGGCACGGATGTCCTGCGCATAGAGGACTGCCAGCAGAGCAGCCGCCGCGAGCACCGCGGCCAACGCGATCCGACCGCGCCTCATTCGACCCGCCCCCACCGCAGCGGCCTGCTCAACAGCTCGTTCGCCGCGAGCGCCGCCGCGAGCACGGCGGCGAGCACGACGAGGACGGTCGGGAATGCGTACGAGGATCTCGGCAGCACCGCCGCAGGCAGCGCCTTCACCCGGATCTTGGAGCTCTGAGCACCGAAGAACCGCCGGTACTGCGCGACGTCGACCGGCCGCGCGTGCACCCCGAGGACGTGCAAGCCGATGCCCGACGACACGAACGCGTGCAGCGTGCGGGCGAGCTGCGCCCGGTCGCCCCCGGCATCGTTCAGGTCGCTGATCAGCCACACCTGACGCTGTCTGACCCCTTCGGAGAGCAGAAGGCTCCGCGCGAGGTCCAGCCCTTTCGAGATCGCGGTGCCGAGGCTGAACCCCGCCGACCACGGGCTCGCGGGATACGGCGGGCGGAAGTACCGCGTCAGCGTCCGGAGCACCGAGGCGGGCGTGTCGGGCGGCAGCGCCTCGTACGCCGTGTCGGAGAAGACGACCAACCCGAAGCGGCCGCGCGTCGTTGCGAGCTCGCCGAGGTAGCGGTCGAGCTCGGCGTACTCGGCGCCGCCGGCGCTCGCGGAGAGATCGAGGACGACGATCCCGTCCGACCCTGGGGCGAGCAGCGGCGTCGTCCGACGCGCCGACGGGCGCGCGAACAGGACCGCCACGAGGCCGACGGCGAGGATTGCGACAGCGAGCGCGGCGCGGACGACTCCCGTTCTCCGCGTGAACGACTTCAGCCGCGGCGCGTCCCCGAGCGGGATCGCCTCGGTACTCATGATTTCCGCACCAGCGTCTCCTCGATGTGCTCGGCGAGCTCGTCCAGCTCCTCGGGTGACGGGGTCGGCTTCGACCAAGCGATCTCGGTCGCCGCGGACCGCTCCGCACCCGGCTCGGGCAGGAGACGCGCCAGGAGCGCAACCGCGCGGCGCCGGTCGGCCTCGTCACGGCTCCGCGCCTCACGGATCAGGTCGAGTGCGCGCACGAGCGGCGGCCGGTCGTCGGCAGCGCTCCGGCGGCGGGCTCGGTATCGCGTGAGCTCGACCGCCGCGAGGGCAAGGGCGGCGAGACCGAGCGCCGCGCCGGCGAGGTCGAAGACCAGTGCACTCCTTCGCGGGGAGACGGCGAATCGGATCGGGCGCGCCCCGGTCTCCCGCAGGAGCTGCGGCCGGACCGAGCCGATCACCGGGGGCAGGAACCGGCCGCTGACGCGGACCGGAGGCCACGGACGCTTGACGACCTCCGACGCCTGGCTGGTCGACTCCGCGGTCACCGTCACGACGGGCAGCTGGAAGCGTTCCACCGTCGTCCCTCGCGGCAGGCATGCGAAGTCGAGGCAGCGAAGGGTGTAGACGATGCTGCGCTCTAGGGTCTCGGGCGTTTCGGCGGTCGAGATCTTCGGCTCGCCGACCTGCTCCCATGGCGCGAACGGGGCAGCGACCTGGATCGAGCCGGCGTCGATCTGCGAGCGGTCGACGACCAGTTCGAGGCGCGCGGTGATCGTGTCGGCGAAGTACGCCCAGCCGGGGGTGATCGACGTCGTCACCCGCAGCGGCCCAGCCGCCGACGCGCCCGTCGCCGCCGCCAGCGCGACAGCTGCCACAACTCCGGTGAGGAGCGCGAGGCGTCTCATGTCGGGCGGTCCAATTGCAGCGAACATAACAGAGGTATACGATTTGCAGGCAGTGGGCGCCGCCGTGGGAATGCTGGTCGTACGTTGAGCATCGATACGACGACGCGCGTACCTCGGAGGGGAAGGACTACATCTATATGAAAAGAATTGTCCGTTTGGTCAGCGTCGTCGCTGGCGCCGTCACGGTGCTCGTCGCCGCGACCGTGGCGCTGGCAGGAGCGAGTACTTCGGGTTCGATCCCGAACTACTCGACGTCCGACCTGACCAAGCCGGCCGGCAACGACTGGTACTCACCGCAGTCGAATGTCTACGGCCAGCGCTATTCGTCTCTGACGAAGGTCTCGCCGGCGAACGTGTCGAAGCTGACGCTCGCGTTCCATGTCAAGACCACCGCTCCGAAAGCCCCGAAGGGCCAGGACCCGCCCGGGCTGTTCACGAGCGAGGCTCCCACGATGGAGGCAGGCGGGACGTTGTTCGCAGAGGACGCCTTTGGCCGCGTCTTTGCGTACAACGCAACGACCGGGAAAAAGCTCTGGACCTTCGAGCCGCACAACCCGGCGACCCCGACCCCGCCCGCATCGAAGATCCCGAACTCGCTCGGCGTCAAGCTCGCCGGTGCGTCGCTCGGCGCTTCGCGCGGGGTCGCCCTCAACAACGGCATCGTCTACGCGTTCGAAGAGGCCGGCAATGTCGTCGCGATCAATGCCGACACCGGCAAGCTGATCTGGCACACGCAGGTGGCCCCGTTGCTTCAGGGCCAGGGCGGCAGCCTGGCTCCGCTGTACGCCGACGGCGTCATCTACGGCGCCACCGCGGCAGGCGACCAGGGCGAGGCTCCGTGCTTCGCGTTCGCAATCGACGCGAAGACCGGAAAGATGCTCTGGAAGTTCAAGGTCATCCCGGCGAAGTCGTCCGATCCGGGCTACGGGACCTGGGCTCACCCGCTCCCGTCGGAAGGCGGCGGCGCCATGTGGGCCACGCCGGCGTACGACCCGCAGTTGAAGCTGGTGTACTTCGCGACCGGCAACCCGATCCCGTACATGGGCCTGCTTCGCGGCCCGGGCAAGGAGTACTTCACGGACGGGCTGCTCGCGCTGCATTCCGACACCGGAAAGCTCGCCTGGTTCTTCCAGGAGGTCCATCACGACGTCTGGGACGCCGACCAGTCGCAGCAGCCTGTCCTCTATGACGGCAAGGTCGAGGGCAAGGATGCAAAGGCGCTCATCACCGCGGACAAGGACGGGCTCTGGTACGTCCTCGACCGTGCGACCGGCACGCCCCTCATCCCGGTCACGGAGATGAAGGTCCAGCAGAGCAAGTCGGCTCACACGTATGCGACCCAGCCGATCCCGGCGACCACGCCGCTCGTGCCGCAGACCGTGCCCGATCGCAAGAAGTGGGCGCATCTGAAGGCACCTGACGGCAAGCCGTTCAACATCGGCCCGGGTGGTCCGGCGGGGTCGTTCACCGCCGCGGACGCCACGCGCTACTCCGTGACGGCCGCCTTCGGGCAGGGCGCAAGCGGCAACAAGCCGCCGGCGCTCGACCCGACGAAGGGCATCCTCTTCGAGGAGACGACGCCGGGCTTCTTCGCCGACAAGGCGATCCCGAAGTCGGAGACCTCGAAGCTGAGCGCCTTCAACTTCTCTGCCGTGGCCGATCTCAAGGTGGCCCCGCTGACCGGTACGCCGGCCGCAGCGGTCTCCGGCACGCGGATCGAGGCAATGGACATCCACTCCGGCAAGATGATCTGGAAGGTCGACCATCTGGCCTCGCAGAACAAGAAGAGCAAGGCGCCCGGCGGCAAGCCGGCCCCGTCGAACTCGTTCAACGGCGGGCTGGCCGCGAGCAACGGGATCCTCTGGGCCTCGAGCGGGAACGCACTCCAGGCCTACGACGAGAACACGGGCAAGCTGCTCTGGTCGTCGAAGGCGCTGCCGAGCCCGAACTTCGCTCCGCCCATGACGTACTCGGTCAACGGCACGCAGTACGTCACGATCTATCTCGGCATCACGAACGACCTGTACGTCTTCAAGCTGTCCTAAGGGGGGTAAGACTGGTGGGGCCGCCGCAACGGCGGTGGCCCCACCAGCGCTTCGTCCAGGAGGTCTCATGCAAGCTCGTCTCTTGATGCTCTTCGTCGTGTGCGCGTGCGCGTCACTCGCAGGCGGCGCAGCGACGGCCACGGCAACGACGGCGCCCGGAACGACCGCGACCGTCCCCGTGAAGCTGACGAACAGCACGATCAAGGTCGCTCCCGATGTGTTCACGGAGATCTCGTCGCCGAAGGTCGCGCGCTACCCGCGGGGAGCCACAATCGTGTTCAAGATCACGAACAACGGCACCGCCCCGCTGACGCTCAGGCTGCGCCTGCTCACGAAGCTGCACGTCTACGGCTCCAAGTACCTCAAGCCGACCGAGTCGACGAAGCCGATCGCACCGCACGGGACGACAAAGCTGAAAGCGACCTTCGCGTTCCGCGGCAACTACCAGTTCGAGCTTCTGCGCGGCGGCAAGATCGTCGCCAAGAACGCGATCTTCATCTTCTAGCGTCAGCCCAGAACGTCGTAGCCTTTGCGCTGCATGTTCGCCGTGGCGGCCGTGACGAGGTTCAGGCCGGCGAGCCTGCTCGGCTCGAGCGAGGCCTGGAGATTCCCGGCGCGCAGGTCGGCAACGACCTGTTGGAGCTCCGCCCCGATCGCTGCGAGGCCGCGCTCGAGGCGGCGGTGGTCGCCGGCGACTGCGCGTGGTGGCTGCATGCTCCGCACGCCTGCGAGCACGCGCTCGAACATGACCCGTGCGCGCTCCAGCTTCTGTTCCGTCTCCTTTTCGAGCGCGCTGCCCTGCGCACCTGTCGAGATCGGGTAGACGTCGTTGACCTCGGTGCCGAGTGTCGCGCCGAGCTTGCGCATGCGCGCGACGTAGACCGCCTTCGACACGATCGCGGGAGCCCGCGTCACGGTCGTAGTGGGAGCCGTCGCGGACGCCGACCGGCGGCTTCCATTCCCGCATGCGGCGAGGGCTGCTACGAGCGCGGCGACGCCGAGCGCCAGAGGGACGCGCATCGTCATCCCACACGCCTGCGCGTCACCCGGCGCCGGTGCGCCCAGGTATGGAAGGCCGTGTCGATCTCGATCGGATCGGCCGTTCCCAGCACCACAGGATCGAAGCCGATGCCACGGAAGCGCTCGACGAGGCCCTCCAAGCGGCCCGCGTTCGCCTCGCGCCGCTCGCGCGCCTCGCGCACGGTGAGCCGGAGCGTTGCCGGCTTCCGCGAGGCAGGATCGACGACGGGCAGCACGAGGCCGCCGACCTCCGGAAAGCTCTGCTCCCACACGGGGTCCTGGATGACCACCGGTACGAGATCCCATCGCTGCGCGCGCACACGCGACCAGATCGCATCCGGCAGCGGCTCGAGGAAATCGGAGAGCACGAAGACGAACGTGCCCGCCGGAACGTCGCCGGGAAGGCCGAGCAGGTAGTCGACGGCAAGCTCGAAGCTCGCAGGGGACGCGTCGAACTCGTCACCAACGCGGAGGCCGATCTCGCGAACACTCTCGCGCCGCGGCGCGATCCAGTGTGGCTTCGCCTCTCCAGGTGACGCGTGCCCGCTGCCGAAGTCGAGGTAGCCGACGTAGGCCCTCGCCGCGCGCGCGGCCGCGAGGATCGCCGTGATCGTCTCGCGAATCACAGCCGGCTTAGAGAGCCACGGCAGGTCGGGTGGATACAGCCCCACCGACGGCCGCCGGTCGACGACCACAACCACCCGCGGCGCCATCTCGGCGTAGTACTGGCGCACGATGAAGATGTCGTCGTCGCGAACCATCGACTCGCGCGCAGACGCGTACCAGTCGATCGACGCGAGGCGGTCTCCGGGGACGTAGCGCCGCGTCCCGGCGACTTCCGCTCCCTGTCCGCGCCTGCGGCTCGAAAGCGCCCCGTAGGCGACGCCGGCCGCCCGCGGCCGCGGCACGAGCGGGAACGCGCGGCGCCGCGGGGGACTCACGCCTCGGCGCGATCCCAGCGAGGCTCGGGCGCCGGCACGCGCTCCACGACCTCGTCCCAGACCCGCTGCAGCAGGGAGCTGCCGGCCGTCATCTCGTCTGCTGCGACCGCATACGGCTCGAAGACGAGGCGATGGGCGACGACGGGAATGAACAGCCTCTCGATATCGGCTGGATCGACGAAGTGCCGGCCCTGGACGAGGGCCCAGGCACGCGCGATTCTCTCCAGTGCAAGGGATGCGCGCACGGACGCACCGACACTGAGGAAGTCGAGCTGGCGCGTGGCGCGCACGAGCTCGACCAGCCAACGGACGACGAGCTCGTCGACGTACACCCGCTCGGCCGCCTGGCGGATCGCCAACAGCTCCTGGCCGGTGATCGCCTGCCCGAGCGTCTCGAGTGGATGGGTGTGCCGCTGCTCCTCGACGATGCGAATCTCCTCGTCGACATCCGGATACCCGAGGCTGGTCTTGATCGCGAAGCGGTCGAGCTGCGCTTCCGGGAGCGGGAACGTGCCTTCCTGCTCGATCGGGTTCTCGGTGGCGAGCACGAGGAACGGCTCCGCAAGTTGCCTCGTGACGCCCTCGATCGTCACCTGATGCTCGGCCATCGCCTCGAGCAGCGCCGACTGCGTCTTCGGCATCGCCCGGTTGACCTCGTCCACGAGGAGGACGTTGGCGAAGACGGGTCCGGG
>DASZBP010000135.1:0-7712 GCA_035943915.1 Gaiellaceae bacterium
TGAAGGTCAGCCGCTACATCACGCACATCAAGCGGCTGCAGGATGTGCCGCAGCACCTACCGCTGCTCTACGAGCGCATCGAGCCTTTGCGGACGAAGCTCGCCGCGTTCCTGTGGCAGCTGCCGCCGACGTTCAAGGCCGACCTGAGTCGCCTCGCCGGCGCGCTCGAGCAGGTGCCGCGCGGCGAGCGCCACGCGTTCGAGTTCCGCCATCCGTCGTGGTTCACCGAGGAGACGTACACGCTGCTCCGCGAGCACAACGTCGCGCTCGTGATCGCCGACCGCCCGGAGATCCACGAGTTCCAGACCCACGAGCTCACGGCGGACTTCACGTTCGTCCGCTTTCACGCCGGTACCCGCGGCCGGAACGGGAACTACTCGCACGGCGAGCTCGACGAGTGGGCCGAGCGCCTGCGCCGGTGGAACGAAGAGGCCGATGTCTTCGCCTACTTCAACAACGACTGGGAGGGGTACGCGCTCGAGAACGCGCGCTACATGCAGAACGTGCTTACGCCCGCTCGAGCACGATGACGGGGATCTCGCGGATCCCTGCCGTCTGCTCTTCGTACTCGGCGAACGTCGGCCAGATGCGCTTCTGCTCTTCGTAGATCCGCGTCCGCTCCTCGCCTTCCGCGACGCGGGCCCGAACCGGGAACGTCTCCGTCCCGAACTCGACGGTCGTGTCGGGGTGCGCGAGCAGGTTGTAGTACCAGTCGGGGTGCGTCGGGGCACCGCCCTTCGAGGCAAAGACCGCGATCGATCCGTCGGGCTGCTCCTGCGCGGCGAGCGGGTTCACGCGCTCCGTGCCGGTCTTCGCCCCGCGGTGGTGCAGCAGCACGAGCGGCTTTCCCTCGAAGAAGCCGCCAGCGCGGCCCTCGTTCGCGCGGAATTCGTCGATGACGGCTTGGTTCGGGTCGGACATCTGCCTGACGATACCCTCCAGCTGTGGCCAGCCGCGAAGAGATCATGACCGCGCTCGGCAAGGTCATCGACCCCGAGCTGCGCAAGCCCGTGACCGAGCTCGACATGGTCCGGGACATCGAGATCCAGGGCGCCGATGTCTTCGTGACGATCGCGCTGACCGTCGCCGGCTGCCCGCTCCGCTCGAGCTTCGAGGACCAGGTGCGCGAGCACGTCGCGTCGCTGCCGGGCGTCGACTCCGTCGGCCTCAGCTTCGACGTCATGACCGCTGACGAGCGCACCGCGCTCAGCGCGAAGCTGCGCGGCCCGGTCGAGGAGAAGGGCATCAAGCTTCCTGCGACGACGCGGGTGATCGCCGTCGTTTCGGGCAAGGGCGGCGTCGGCAAGTCGACCGTCACTGCGAACCTCGCCGCGTCGTTCGCGGCGATGGGGCACGAGGTCGGCATCCTCGACGCCGACATCTACGGCCACTCGATCCCGCACATGCTCGGCATCGACCAGAAGCCCGTGGTCGTCGACAAGCTGATCGTCCCCCCGGTCGCGTTCGGCATCCGGCTGATGTCGATCGGCTTCTTCCTCGACGACAACCAGCCCGTGATGTGGCGCGGCCCGATGCTGCACCGCGCGTTCGAGCAGTTCCTGCAGGACGTGCACTGGGGCGACCTCGACATCCTCGTCGTCGACATGCCGCCCGGCACCGGCGACGTGTCGATCTCGCTCGGCCAGCTTTTGCCACGCGCGGAGACGGTCGTCGTGACGACGCCACAGCCGCTCGCGCAGGAAGTCGCGTCGCGCGCCGCGGTGATGGCGCAGAAGACCGGCCTGCGCCTGCTCGGCGTCGTCGAGAACATGACTTCGGACGTCTTCGGTGAGGGTGGCGGCCAGAGCCTCGCCGACGAGCTCGGCGTGCCGCTGCTCGGCACGGTGCCGCTCGATTCTCGTGTTCGCGCCGCAGGTGATGAGGGTACGCCGATCGTCATGGTCGACCCCGACGCGCCGCCGGCACAGGCGATCACCGAGATCGCAGGCACGATCGACGCGAGCCGCGTCGGCGGCTTCACGCGGACGCTGCCGCTCGTTGGCTAAAGCAGCGGCCTTCTTCGATCTCGACCACACGCTGATCCGGCGCGCGTCGGTGCTTGCGCTCGCCGGCACGTTCCGCGAGCGCGGCGTCGTGTCGCGCTGGGACATGGCGAAGGCGGGCCTCTGGCAGCTGCTGTTCACCATGCGCGGCGCCGACGACGAAACGCTGCGCCGCGCAGCCGAGGCAGGCATGCGCTTCCTCAAGGGCTACTCGGTCGACGACATGCGCGAGCTCGTCGGCGGCGCGATGGAGACGGTGCTGCGCCCGCTCGTCTACGAGGAGCCGATCCAGCTCGTCGAGCAGCACCGCGCGAAGGGCGACTGCGTCTACATCGTGTCCGCGAGCCTGCAAGAGATCGTCGACCTGATCGCAGAGGACCTGAAGTTCGACGGCGCGGTTGGCTCGACCGGCGAGATCGTCGACGGCGTTTACACCGGACGCGCGATTCGCGGCGCGCACGGCAAGGCGAAAGCTGTCGCGGTGCGCGAGATCGCCAAGGCGCACGACATCGACCTCTCGATCTCGACCGCGTACTCCGACTCGCACACGGACTGCCCGCTGTTCGAGGCCGTCGGCCACCCAGTCGCGGTCAACCCCGACCGCAAGCTGCGGCGCATCGCACGGCGGCGCGGGTGGCCGATTCTCGAGTTCACCCGCCATGCAGCCTGAGCAGCGGCTTGCCGCGCTCGGCTTCGGCGCCGAGGACGCAGCGATCCTCGCGTCGCACTTCCGCTGGGCCGAGGAGAAGGGCGAGACCGGGCACGGGTACTCGCGCATCGACTGGCTGGAATCGTGGGACGAGGTGCCGCTCGAGGCTCCGCGGCGTGTCGCCGACGACCGGTGGGACGGCGAGGGGGCGCTCGGGTACCTGACGCTGCACGCAGCCGTGCAGGCGCAGCTCGCGTCGCCACCCGACCGCGCGCGGGTCGTCGTGTGCTCGCAGACGTTCCCGACGGGCGCGCTCGGCTACTGGGTGCGGATGCTCGCCGAAGGCGGGCTCGTCGGGCTGCTGACCGCGACGTCGCCGCGCCGGCTCGCATCACCCGACGGCGGACCGCCGCTGGCCGGCACGAACCCGCTCGCGATCGGCATTCCGTCCTCCGACGGCGAGCCTGTCGTGGCTGACGTGTCGATGGGCGCCGTCACGCACGGAGCCGTGCTCGCGGGTCTGGCGCAGCCGGAAGAGCTGGTTCCTTTCGGCGGCCCGCAGGCGTACAAGGCGTTCGCGCTCGCCGTCGGGCTGCAGCTGTTCGTCGACTCTCTCGTCGGCGACGGGTTCGGCGCGGTGCTCGTCGTCGCGCGGCCCGGGGCGGACCCGGTGCCGGCGCTCCGCGAGCTTGCGGCCGGCGTCAGGCTGCCGGGAAGCCCTGCTCGTTCCTGATCGCGGCGAAGTCCGAGTCCTTCGCTGCGTACGCGGCCCACTTGGGCTCGAGGGCGACTGCCTGCTGGAGGTGCAGCAGCGCATCGAGCGCATGGCCGCCACGGCACTCCATGCACGCGAGGTTGTAGAGCAGCGCCGGGTGGTTCGGCTTCTCCTCGAGCGCCTCGACGTGGATGCGGATCGCCTCGTCCCAGTCCTCCGCCTGCGCAGCGGGCGTGGCGGCGAACATCGCCTCCCATGCCGAGACCTCGAACGCCTCGCCGGGCTTGCCGCCGAACGCGATGACGGCCGCGTCGTCGCTCAACCCGACTGCGCTGCGGCGCAGTGTCGTGTCGCTGATGTAGATCAGCTGTCCCTGCGTGAGGTTGTGTGTGTCGTCGCCGACCGTGAACTGGACACGCCCGCGGAGCACGAGATAGATCTCGCGATGCTCGAGCTGGTTCTCGGTGTGCGTCTCGATGACCTGCTTGGTCGCGCCCGGCGTGTAGACGTTGACGCCGAATGCCTGGATGCCGAACGCGCGGCGGACCGGCCGCCACACGAACCCGTCCGCCATCTCGAGCCTGTCGAGCTCGTCGATGTGCGCGACGTTCATCCGACGACCTTCTTCCAGCGCGGGTCGTCGTGGAGCGACTCGAGATCGGAGTCGCCGGCCGCGAACTTGCGCACGCCCTGTGTGTCGATCTGCTGCGCCTGCTGCAGTAGCTCGAACGCGGCATCCGCATCCCCGGCCAGCGCCTCGTAACAGGCTGCGTTGTACGGCGCGTGCCATGCGCCGGGGTGCGCAGCGATCATCGCGCGGATCGCGGCGCGTCCCTCGTCGATCCGCCCGACGCGACGGTAGTGGTCGGCCATCACGAAGCTCGTCCAGCCCTGCGGCTCGTACGCCTGGCCGATCGTCGCGCCGATGGCGACGATGATCGTCCCGGGCGCCTTCGACACGGCCTCGCGCTCCTCGCCGGGCTGCAGGTGGAGCAGCGTGCCCTCGGGAGCGTCGATCTCGCGACCGTCGATCGTGAACGTCGCGTGGCCGCGCACGACGACGTAGAGCTCTTCGTTGTCGCTGTCCTCGGCGTGCTTCGGGACGAGCGGCTCGCCCGGGTCGCCGATCCAGCCGTTGATGCCGGCGACGCGGTAGTCCAGCAGTTGTTGGATCGGCAGCAGCTTCTGCCCGTTGCGCTGGTGGTACGGGAACGACTCGACCGTCGCGAGATCGAGGATCTGGTACCCGTCGCTCATTCGCCGCGCAGCTCCGCGAGCACGACCGGGTCGATGCGCTCGACGCCGTCGACGCGCTCCTCGAGGTTCTCCGTGCCGGCCCATGCGTTGAACATCGTGTCGAGGCTACCTTCGTAGCCCAAGCTGGTGAGACGCTCTGCGAGCTCTGCGCGCAGCCGGTCGTCGACGTCGATCCACTCGTCCTTCGGCGTGACGCCGAACAGCGCGAGGTGGAGCCCGTACAGGCGCCGCAGCTCGCCGACCGGCGCCGGGTGATCGTCGGCGCGGAGATCGACGAGGACGTCGCTCAGTGCCGCGTAGCCGCCGTCCTTCTCGACGACCAGAAGCGCAGCGGACTGCTGGCCGCGCTTGTCGCCACCTGCGGCCTGTGCAGCGGCGAGACAGTCGATCAGGCGACCTGCGAGCGGCATCCCTTCTGTCGCGGTGAACGTGCGCGCCAGCGCGGCGACCGTCTCCTCGCCGACGAGGATGTTTCCCTGCGCGGCGAAGCCGACGCCCGCGATCCCGCCGGCCCAGTCCATGCACTCCGACCCGGTGTAGGTCGCGCTGCCGCCGTTGGCATCGACGATTCCGAGCTGGCGGTGGTCGCGGCCGTCGTCGGCCTCGGTGAGTCGCTTGACGACCTCGTCCGCACGCAGGCCCTCCCGCAGCAGCGCGAGGCCGTCGGGCCCGTAGCGGGGGTTCGCGTACGCCTGCGTGGCGATCGCGCCCACCTGCGGCTCGGCCCACGGCACGACCGAGCCGACGGCGAGGAATTTCGACTGCGTGGCAACGCCCCACTGGCCACTGGCGAGATCGCACGCGGCGATCGAGTAGGTCGCGACGACCGGCTCAGCCATATGTCAGCTCGGTCAGGTCGACGTCACGCAGCGCCGGGTCGGCGACGATCGCCGTCGCCACCTCCGGTCGCGCGAGGGCCGCCTTCACGTCTTCGGCGCTCTTGGCACGGATCGCGACGGGGCGACCCTGGGCATGCGCGTCGCGCAGCGCCGCGTCGTCGACCGCGTCGAGGACGAGCGCGTCGCCGAGGTCGAGCTCGCCCTCCACGCTGATCTCCGGCACGCGCCGGCCCGTCGAGCCGAACCAACGCTCTCTCACAGCTGAACGGTGTCGCCGGGCTCGATGCGGTCGACCTGCGCCTTGGTCAGGGACGCGAGCTTGTCGGGCGTGCCGGTGAGCAGGCCGAACGTGCCCCAGTGGCATGGGATGCACCGCGGGTCGCCGAGCAGCTCGAGCGCAACCGCTGCCTCCTCCGGCCCCATCGTGAAGTGGTCGCCGATCGGCAGCACCGCGACGGTGGGCTTGTAGAGGCGCGCGATCAGCGCCATGTCTCCGAAGACGCACGTGTCGCCGGCGAAGTAGATCGAGAGGCTGCCGTCGCGGATGACGATGCCCGCGGCCTCGCCGAGGTAGTCGCCGTCGTCGGAGCTCGACGAGTGGAACGCGTTCACGAGCGTGAACTGCGTGCCGTCGATCGTCTGCGTCCCGCCCTTGTTCGGGCCGGGCATCTGGCCGATGTCGACGCCCTGTTTGCCGAGCCAGGCCTTCAGCTCGACGAGCGCAACGATCTCGCCGTCCGGGAACTTCTTCTTCAGGCCGGCGGTGTCGCCGACATGGTCGCCGTGACCGTGGGTGAGCGCGATGATGTCGACGCGCTCGGGCTCCAACTCGGACTCCGGCGTCTTCGGGTTGCCGTTCAGGAACGGGTCGACGTAGATGCGCTTTCCGCTGTCGGTGTCGAGGCGAAACGCAGAGTGGCCGAGCCAGGTGAGCGATGCCATTCAATCTCCTTTGGCGAAGGTCGGGTGAGCATAGAAGGACCGTTGCGGGCGAGGGCGAAGGTAGGTGTCCGTGGGCCGCCGCGTCCTACCGGTGCTTCTTGCGATCGTCGCTGCGACGGCCGATCGCCACGGCGCCCACGGACTCGCTTTCTACGCTCTGCTCGGCGCGGTGCCGTTCGCTGCGACGTCGGGGATCGTGTCGTTCGGCATGTACCTCGAGCAGCGTGAGGACGCGGTCGTCGCGTTCCAGGCGCTCCTGTGGGGCATCGTGCTCGCGCTGCTCGTCGTGTCGTGCGCTGCGCGTTCGCCGGCGATCGCGACGCATCAGCTTCCGCCGCTCGGCTGGTCGGCGCTCGTCGCCGCGCTCGTCGTGTTCGGGCTGAAGGCATGCCTTGGCGTGATGCCGTTCATGCGGCAGCTTGCGCTCGCGCGTCCCGTGAAGCCGTAGCTTGGCCGATCCGTTCGACCCGAGACCGCTGCCCGCAGGGTATGCCCTGGCCGACGCTCTTCGGGTCTATCGCCTGCTTTTCCAGCGCTCGGTACTCGTCGCCGCAATCGTCTACGGCTGTATTGCCTTGCTCGAGATCTCCGGGCACGTCGCGTCGGGCGCGACGTCATCACTCATCGGCCTCGTGGGGTTCGTTGCGACTCTCGCCGGACCTGCGCTCGTGCAGGGATCGCTGATCGAGATCGTTCGCAACATCCACGAAGCACGGCGACCCGAACGAGTGCGATCCCTGTTCTCGGGCACGTCGAAGCGGCTTTTGACACTCGTTGGCGCATCGATCGTCTACGCCCTCGGAATCGGCTTCGGTCTCGTCTTGCTTCTCGTGCCCGGGCTGATCGTCATGACGCGGTGGTCGCTAATGCCGGCGGTGGTGATGCTCGAGGGTAAAGGCGTCACCGAGGCCCGGCATCGTTCGAGCGCGCTCGTGCGGGGTCAGAGCTGGCCGGTGTTCGTTTGCCTTCTGACGTCGTTTCTCCTCATTGCCATTCCGTCTCTGGCGTTTGTTGCGTCCCATCTGAGCTTCGGGACGCGAACGTTCGCAAGCTTTGTGTGGAGCGCGGTGTCTGCTCCGTTCGTCGCTCACCTGCTCACCGTCATCTACTACCGGCGCGCTGAGCCAGGGCGCCCGGTGATCGCAGCGGACGTGTGGCAGTGGAAGAGCGTCTGGGAGGGCCGGTGAGGCTCGCGCTCTTCCTCGCGACCTTCATCGCGATGTGGACGGTCTTGCTGTTCGCCGGAATCGGGAACGGCTAGAGCGGCAGGGCCTGTGCGGCAGTCTGAGCGACGTCGATCAGCGGCT